>NZ_JAYMZS010000044.1:0-50791 GCF_035828755.1 Amycolatopsis sp. H20-H5
GTGCACACTGATCAACTGAGGCCCTTGGTCGATCTTCCGTCTGTAGCAAGAAGGAATGATCAACCAAGGGCCTCACCCATGACCAACCGGGGCCCCCACCAGACACCACCTGGTTAAACAACAAGCTAAGGCCCACATCCAGGGAGACCGGCCGCACCACGGGAAAGCTGGTCATCACCATGCGCTGACGTGCCGTTGTCACAGTAAGCTCAGGTGGTCACTGCGGCGACGCGCCGATCGGAGCCGTGCCGCGCAACCGAACAACGCCCAGCCGCGAGGCATGGACGCCGTCGGGTTCCCGGCAAACGCTCAGGTCGGATAGCGCTGCGCGAGCTCCGCACCGATCCTCGCGAGTTCGGCCCGCACCGCTTCCGGCTCCACGACCTCGACCAGCGCACCCCAGCCCGCGAGATGCTGCGCGATCATGAACGCCGCCGGTGCGGCGAGGCGCACCCTCGCCCGCCCATCCTCCAGCGTCCCCACGACCTCGCAGTGCCGCCCGTACTGCGAACGGAGGACGCGGACGAACCTGGCCTCGATCAGAATCGTCGCCGACAGCAGCCCACGTCGTTGCTCCACGTCCTCCACGACCCGACCCCACGCCTCCGACAACTCGAACTCGGCAGGCCGCTCGGCCACCAGATCCGTCACGACCGCCTCGATCATCCGATCGACCCGGAACGTCCGCTGCCCGCCGTCCGTACCGGCCACCAGGTACCAGACGTCGTCCTTGTCGACCAGGCCCAGCGGATCGACCAGCCGCTCCGACCGCTCATGCGCCCTGTTCGCATAAGTCAGCCGGACCTTCCGGCGCCGGACGACAGCCGTCTGCAGGAGCACCACCACCTCGGACCGTTCGCTGTCCCGCGCACCCCAGCGCGCCGAATCCACGACGACCGCACTGGCCGCGGCCTCCGCATCGGCACGAAACGTGCCAGGCAGGGCCCGCACCAGCTTGCGCAGCGCCGCCTTCACTTCCGGTGAGACCGAAGCCGCAGGCCCGACCAGCAGGAACAACGCCTGCGCCTCGGTCGCGGTCAGCCCACTGAGATCCGTCCTGGCGCCACCCAGCAACGACCACCCGCCACCACGCCCCGGCTGCGGATACACCGGGACACCGGCCGTGGACAGCGCTTCGAGGTCACGACGGGCCGTCGCCACGGACACCTCGAGCTCCTCGGCCACCTCGGCCGCGGTCACTCGCCCGCGGGACTGCATCAGCAACAAGGTGGCCACCAGCCGATCAGCGCGCATGTCCTCAGCCTCGCAAACAAAGTGCTCAGTTGATGAGCACTTTCCAGGGAAGACTGGTCCTTGTCCAGCCACCACGAGAGGATCCCGAAATGTTGCGAGGACTCACCACCGTCAGCTTCTACGCAGACGACCTGGCCGCGGCCATAACCTGGTACACCGAACTACTCGGCGTCGACCCGTACTTCGTCCGCCCCGAGATCGGCCCACCGGCCTACGCCGAGTTCCGCATCGGCGACTACCAGCACGAACTCGGCCTGATCGACAGCAAATGGGCCCCGCACGACACGGCCGCCAAACCCGCCGGCGCCGTCCTCTACTGGCACGTCGACGACGTCAAGGCCGGTTACGAGAAGCTGCTTTCCCTGGGGGCCAAGGAACACGACGCCCCCACCGAACGCGGGCCTGGCTTCGTCACCGCGTCCGTCGTCGACCCGTTCGGCAACATCCTCGGCATCATGTACAACGCGCACTACCTCAGCGTCCTGAACCCCGCCGCCGAGGCCTAACCCAGCCGCGGCGACCCGTGCACCCGGCTGGGGATCAACGGCACCTTCGCCCGTGCCCTTGATCCCCAAACCGCGTCAGCCGCGCCGAGCCTCAATGACCCACGCCGCCGACTCGTACAGCACACCCTTGTCCGTCTCATGCTCGGACAAGGTGACTCGCAACGCGTCGAGCGCCCTGGCCCGGCCATCAGCGTCCAAACCCTTCATCAACCCGCCGTGCTGATCGCACACGAAGTCGAACGCGTCATCGACGTCCCGGCCGAAATACATCGGCTCGGTCCGATCCAGCACCCGCACCCGCGTGAATCCGGCCGAGGTGAGCAAGTCCCGCACCTGGTCCGGGTCGCTCAGCGCAAACGGCTTCGCCGGCGGGGGCAGCTCACGACCGCCAGCGAACGCCGCCCGGAACGCGCGGAGCCATTCGTTGCGCTGGAAAGACTGCCAGGTCAGCAGCGCAAGCCCGCCGCCGGGACGCAGCGCCCGCGCGATATTCGTGAACGCGGCCCGCTCGTCGCCGAAGAACATCGCCCCATGCCTGCTGATGGCGACGTCGAACGACCCGTCCGCGAACGGCTCGATCTGAACGTCGGCCTGCCGGAACGTCGCGTTCGGCACCTGCTCCTTCGCCGCCAGCACCCGCGCCAGGTCGAGCATGGGGGAGGAGAGGTCGACGCCCAGCGCCGAACCGGCGGCAGCGTGCCGCGCGGCGTCACGGGTCGTCTGCCCGCTCCCGCAGCCGATATCGAGCACGTTCGCGGCCGAGTCGATCGCCGCCGCGGCAAGGAAGTGTTCACGATAGGCAGCGACCCCGTCGTCGATACGCTCCGCTCGAGCGGCCCACACCTCGCCCTGAGCACCATCCCAGGCATCCAACTGCCCGGCGTTGGACGGATCTACCCGCACAGCGGCGCTCTCGGTCATCTCGCGAATACCCCCGGTTCGTTCTCCCCAGCGGGAGAGTCCTTTGTCTTCCCCGGAGAGATCGTACCCAAGAGGCGTGACTGCTTCAGTCTCGATGTTTGGCGATGTTGATTACGGTGCCGTCCGGTGCTCGGACGAAGAACCGGCGCACACCCCATGGCTCGGTGGTCAGGGGGTGCACGATCTCGTAGCCGACTTTCTGAGCTTCCTCATAAGCACCTTCGACATCATCCGTGAGGACGGAAATGGCCGAGTCTTCAGGCGCGCTCGCGTCACGCGTGACGAGCTGGACGTTCACCCCGGTTTCGGGAGAGGTGTAACGGGCCACCCATCCCATGTTGAATTCCTCAGTGCTCAGCCCGAGATAGCCGGAGTAGAAGCCCTTCGCTGCTTCAATGTCGGCCACTCGAAGATTGGTCACAATGTGTTTGGCGCGCATGGGGCCCTCCTGCCTGCAACGGATGTGCACGATGATCGCCCGGACCCCGCATCGTGTCCACCGCGCCCGGATTGTCGGTGCCACGGCCTAACGTGGTGCCCATGCCGTCCGACCAGCTGAGGAGAACGTCATGACCACCCTGCCGAACCGACCCCACACCGCGTTGCTGGTGATCGACGTCCAGAACGGCGTGATGGCCGGGACACACGAGCGGGACACCGTCGTCGCCAACATCGCCACGCTCGTCGACAAGGCCCGCGAGGAGGGAGCCGGGATCGTCTGGATCCAGCACTCAGGCGACCAGGTCGAAGAGGGGAGTACCGCCTGGGAGTACATCCCCGAGCTGACCCGCCAGGAGACGGAACCGCTGGTGCACAAGACGTTCGGCGACTCCTTCGAGGACACCGAGCTGGCCGAGCTGCTGGCGGACAGGGGAGTCGGGCACCTGGTCGTGGCCGGAGCACAGACGGACGCCTGCATCCGCGCCACGATCCACGGCGCCTTCGCGCGGGGCTACGACGTGACCCTCGTCGGCGACGCGCACACCACCGAGGACCTGAGCTCCTGGGGCGCACCACCGCCGGACAAGGTCATCACGCACACGAACCTCTACTGGCAATACCACACCGCACCCGGCCGCACCGCCGGAGTCACCGAGACCAAGGACGTGACCTTCGTCAGCGCCTAATGCTGGTCAGCACCGCCGGGGGAGCTGTGTCCGGAGATGCTCAAAGAAAATATGGCCGACGATGTCGAGACCGGCCTGGCTGCTCCGTCCCAGGGGCAGACGCGGCCATCATGGCCGCACCACACCAAGGAGACCAGGCATGGCGAAGTACCTGCTTCTCAAGCACTACCGCGGCGCCCCCGAGGCCGTCAACGAGGTCCCGATGGACCAGTGGACCCCGGGGGAGATCAAGGACCATGTGCAGTACATGGCCGACTTCGCCACCCGCCTCGAGGGCACCGGTGAGTTCGTCGACAGCCAGGCGCTCTCGTCCGAGGGCACGTTCGTCCGGTCCGACGGGGAGGGCCGCCCGCCGGTCACCGACGGGCCCTTCGCCGAGACCAAGGACCTCATCGCCGGCTGGATGGTGATCGACGTCGACACCTACGAACGCGCGCTCGCGCTCGCCGGCGAACTGTCGGCCGCCCCCGGAGCAGGCGGCAAGCCGATCCACGAGTGGCTCGAGGTGCGGCCGTTCCTGAGCGCACAACCGACGGTCACCGAGTGACCGGACCGGCCAGGGCAGCCCAGGTGATGGACGAACTGCTGCTGAGGCAGCTGACTCCCGCGGTGATCGGCGTCCTCGTGCATCGCGGGGTCGACTTCGCGACGGCCGAGGACGCCGTGCAGGAAGCACTCATCCAGGCCGCGCTGACCTGGCCGGGCGGGCAACCCGCCGACCCCAAGGGCTGGCTGGTCACGGTCGCCTGGCGCAAGTTCCTCGACGCCCACCGCTCCGAAGCGGCGCGTCGCGACCGGGAGCAGCGGGTCGAGGTCGAGCCGCCGCCAGGGCCGGCCGAGACCGCGGACGACACCTTGCACCTCTTCTTCCTGTGCGCCCATCCGTCCCTGACCCCGGCGTCCGCGGTGGCCCTCACGCTGCGGGCCGTCGGTGGCTTAACCACCCGGCAGATCGCCCAGGCCTACCTCGTGCCGGAGGCGACCATGGCGCAGCGGATCAGCCGAGCCAAACGGACGGTCGGTGCCGTGCGGTTCGAGGAGCCCGGCGACCTGGCGACCGTGCTGCGGGTGCTCTACCTGGTCTTCAACGAGGGCTACACCGGCGACGTCGACCTGGCAGCCGAGGCGATCCGGCTCACCCGCCAGCTGGCGTCGATGACCGAGGACGAGGAGACCGCGGGGCTGCTGGCGTTGATGCTGCTGCACCACGCCCGACGCCAGGCGCGGACCAGGCGCGACGGCAGCCTGGTTTCACTGGCCGAGCAGGACCGATCCCGCTGGAACACCGCGCTCATCGCCGAGGGCGTCGATGTCCTGCAGACAGCGCTGGCTCGCGACCGGCTGGGGGAGTTCCAGGCCCAGGCCGCCATCGCCGCTCTGCACGCCGACGCGCCGCGCGCCGGGGAGACCGACTGGGTCCAGATCGTCGGCTGGTACGACGAGCTGCTCCGGCTCACCGGCAGCCCGGTCGTGCAGCTCAACCGGGCCGTCGCGGTCGGCGAGGCCGATGGCGCCGTCGCGGGCCTCGCCGCCCTGTCCACTGTGGACACCGATCTGCCTCGCCACACCGCCGTGTCGGCTCACCTCCACGAGAAGGCGGGCGATCTGCTGACGGCGGCGAGGTTGTACGCCGAGGCCGCGAGCTCCGCACCCAACTTCGCCGAACGTGACCACCTGACCCGGCAGGCGGCGCGGATCAATCACGCGCTGCGAGAGTGAGCCTCAGACGACAACTTGACATAATGTACATTATCGGCACTTGAAATGACCTGGGAGAACAGGCCGAGAGTGGCCCGATGAGGCCTTGGGACCAGGGTTCGCGACGTACGCAGCCGTCGATGTCGTCGCGTCGCGCTCGGCTGGCGTCCAGCGCGCCCGGTCGGTTCCTCTGGACGCCAAGGTGTCCCGAGCTCGGCTTTGACGGAGACAGTGTTCCCCAGCAAGGGTCGGACGCCCCCTTTGCTCGATCCTAAAACGTCACAGTGACGAATTGAGGGCGAGTCAGCGGATCAGGAAAGCCGCGGAGAACAATGCCGATCAGCCGCCAGTCATCAGGCGTCTCGGATCAGGCACCCATAGTCGGAACCTGCCACTCGGGCCGCCGAGGCAACGTGAGCAGCGTTCGAGATGGCCAAACGGGACATCGAAAGCGTCTTGAAGGCCTCGAGGAGACCCGTGGAGAAAGCGGATCCCCCGAGGTAGGCTAACCGGGCGATCCAGACATTTCATGCATAATGGCAATTATGCATGACTCTACATCTAATTACCGGACGTTACAACCGGGTGTTCACAGAGTGACCTACGCGCAAGACTGTCGGTGCCGTAGGGTACAAGATCCACATGAGGGTTTCCGAGGCCCAGCTGGCCTTCTTCGCCGCACGTCGTCCCCGTAAGGACTCCCCTCACACCACCGACGCCTACCGTCGGGATCTGGCGGGCATCACCACTCTCCTGGTCCGGGAAATCGGCCGTCCGCTGCCCGAGCTCAGCGTGCAGGATCTCACCGCGCGCACGCTGCGGGCCGCCTTCGGCGCGTTCGCCGACGACCATGCCAAGAGCTCCGTGTTGCGGGCCTGGTCGACCTGGAACCAGTTCCTCACCTTCTGCGTGTCCGACGGCCTGCTCGCGGGGAATCCGATGGGCGCGGTGGCCCGGCCCAAGGCGCCACCGCTGACACCCAAGCCGCTGCGCGGGGAAGAAACGCCCGAGGAACTGCTCGCGGCGGCAGCGAACGGCGCCCGGCGCGCGCGGGATCCCTGGCCGGAGCGAGACGTACTCGTGATCGCGCTTGGGCTGGTCGCCGGGCTGCGGGCGGCCGAGATGCGGACGCTGACAGCGCGGTCACTCGTCGGCAGGCCCGGCGAGATGCGGTTGCATGTCCACGGCAAGGGCAGCCGGGACCGATCGATCCCGGTGCAGCCGATCATGGAGAAGATCATCGAGACCTACCTGGCGTCCTGCCGCCGCCGGTTCGCCCACCAGCGATTCGGGCCCTCCACTCCCCTGCTTCGCGACCGCGCCGGCGAACCGATCGGCCGCGGCGGGCTCGAGTACCTGGTGAAGTCGTGCTACCGGTGGGCCGGGCTGCACGACCGTGTTCCCGTCGGGGCGAATCTGCACGCCCTGCGCCACACTTTCGCGACCCGGCTGGCCGAGGACGGCGCGACGGCGTCGGAGATCATGACCCTGCTCGGCCACGCCAGCCTCGCGACCAGCCAGAACTACATCGAGGCAACCGGCAGGGAGCAACGCGCGGCGGCTGCGAGCAATCGGACGTACCGGGCGCTGGACGTCATCGCGGGCGAGCCTGGTGCCGGGCCGCCTACCTGAGCTGCTCGAGGTCCTTCGCGGCCTGGGCGATCTCGTCGGCGAGGCGACGAAGTTCGGCGGGCCCGGCGCCGTCGTCCGCGGCGGTGACGACGTCTTCGGCGGCGCAGCGCAGCTGGAACAGCCTGTCCTGCAGGGAGGCGATCTCGGTGTCGCTGAGCACGACGGCGTCTTCGGGCAGGCCGCTGCGCTGCAGGGCGGTGCGGCGTTCGTAGGCGCGCTGGCGGCAGGACTGCCCGCAGTACCGTCTGCGGCGGCCGACGTTGCCTGCTTCCGGGAGGCGTCGCCCGCACCATCCGCAGTGCTTCGGCGGGGCTGGACGGCGCAGACCGGTGAGGTCTTCGGTCGGCTTGGCGTGCTGGGCCACATCGCTCACGGGGGCGACCCTAGCCGGACACCGCTCGCTTACGTCGGGGCCATGCCGGAAGTGCACACTGGTGAGGTGTCGACTCACTCGCCGTATCTGGCCGGTTCCCTTCCCCGTGCGCTCGCCCACCGGGGCTGGCACCTCGACGACCTGGCGGGCATGGAGAACTCCCTCGCCGCTTTCCGGCGCGCGGCCGAGGAGGGCTACCGGTACGTGGAGACCGACGTGCACGCCACGTCCGACGGGGTGGTCGTGGTGCACCACGATGAGCGGCTGGACCGCACGACCGACGGCGGCGGTGCGATCGCCGCGCAGACGTGGGCGCAGATCCGGCACCTCAAGGTCGGTGGGCGTGAACCGCTGTCCCGGCTGGAGGACGTGCTCGAGGAGTTGCCGGGGACGCGGTTCAACATCGATGTGAAGGCGGATTCGGCGATCGAGCCGTTCGTGCGTGTCGTGCGGCGGATGGACGCGGGCGAGCGGGTCGCGGCGGCTTCGTTCTCCGATTCGCGGCTGGCGAAGATCCGGCGGCTGGCCGGTCCGGGGCTGGTGACGGCGATGGGTCCGCTGTCGGTGGCGGCGTTGCGGGCGCAGGCCTGGCTGCCGCTGTTGCCGCTGGGTTCGCTCGCGCGGGGTTCGATGGCGCAGGTCCCGGTCCGGCAGGGCCGGTTGACGGTGGTGGACCGGGCGTTCGTCAGGGCCGCGGGCCGGGCCGGGGTCGAGGTGCACACCTGGACGATCGACGATCCCACCGAGATGCGGGAGCTGCTGGATCTGGGTGTGCACGGCATCGTGACCGACCGGCCCGACCTGCTGCGTGCGGTGCTGATCGAGCGGGGTGCCTGGGAAGCGGCGGTTTAGGCCGTGTCTGGCCTAGCGGGGCGGCTTGCCTTCCCAGGCGGCGGTCCAGGTCTGCGGGCCGAGCCTGCCTGAGTCGTTGATGGCGTTCGCGCGTTGCAGGGCGAGGACGGCGTCGCGGGTCTTCTCGTAGTAGCAGCCGGTGCCGGTGAAGCCGTAGCCGAAGGCGTTCATGCGGAGCTGGAAGGTCTTGAGGGCGGGCGCGCAGTCACCGTAGGCGTAGACGACGCCGGGCCAGGCGGGTTTGGTGCCGGGCGGCGCGGGTGGCGGCGGCTTGGGGCTGGGCTTCGGCGGGGCGGGCAGGCCGCCGCCGCCCATGTAGGCGGATTCGGTGTAGGTGGGGGCGCGTTTGCTGCGGGCGTCGGCGTCGTTGCTGAGGCCGAGCATGCCGGCGCACTGCCAGGGCTGCCAGCCGCGCATGCGGTAGAGGTAGAGCGCGCGGTGGTCTTGTTCGGCGGGAGCGGCCTGGTCTGGCCTGCCCTGGCCGCCGACGCTGCGCCAGGTGGGCAGGTCGAACTGGTAGGCGCCGAAGTAGCCGTTGCCGGTGTTGGTGGCGTAGCGGCCGCTGGATTCGCACATGCGGAGTTTGGCCCAGGTGGTGCCGGCGGGATCCGCGGAAGCCGAACCGGTGGTGATGAGCTGCAGGCCGGTGAGCGTGACGGCGAGCAGGAGCACTCTCGTCACGATTCTGCAGGCGGTGCGGAGGCGGGACGGCTTCATGGGATGCACAGTAAGTACGCGCCTCGTTAACCACAAGAGTCACACCATGACCACCAGCCTCACATGAAACATCGGTGGATCCGGTGAATGACACGCCGGTAATTCGTGGTGCGGGAGGTTGTCCGCGGTGGTGCGCCACGAATTGAAAACGGTCCGGCGATGTCGCGGCGCGGGCTGGCCGTGCGCCACTACTGTGCGCGCTGACCTGGATGTTCTCCGACGGAGGAGCTGTGCATGACGGTGGCCGAGATCCGCGACACGAAGCGGGAGCGGCGTGGTTGGTACCTCTACGACTGGGCCAACTCGCCGTTCTATTCGTCGGTGACGACGGTGTTCGGTGCGCTCTATATGAGCTCGGTGGCGGCCGTGCAGGCGAAGTCGGATATCACCCGTAATGGGGACACGCCGTGTGCCGATCCGGCCGGGGTCGAGAACAAACTGCAGAACTGCGACGTGTCGTTGTTCGGGCTGCATTTTCCGGCGGGTTCGGTGTGGGGCTATTTGCTTTCGGTGGCGACGGTGGTGCAGGTGCTGGTGCTGCCGATCGCGGGTGCGGTGGCGGACCGGAGCAGGCACAAGCGGCGCATCCTGGGCGGGTTCGCCGTGCTGGGCGCGGTGGCGACGGCGTTGATGTTCTTCATGGCGGGCGGGAACTGGCAGCTCGGGGCGGCGTTGTTCATCGTCGCGAACATCGGGTACGGCGCGTCGCTGGTGATCTACTACTCGTTCCTGGTGGACATCGCCGGGCCGGACGAGCGGGACGCGGTGTCGGCTCGGGGCTGGGCGTTCGGGTATCTGGGTGGCGGGCTGGCGCTGGCGTTGCAGCTGACGTTCTACCTCGGGCGGGACGCGCTGGGGGTGAGCCAGGGCACGGCGGTGCGGATTTGCTTCCTGACTTCGGGGATCTGGTGGCTGCTGTTCACGATCCCGGTGGTGCGGGCACTCCCCCGGACTCAGGTGCCGGTGGCGGTGGAGCGGGGTCTGTCGGTGTTGACGGCGGGGTTCGCGGAGCTGCGGAAGACGGTGGCGGCGGCGAAGGCGTATCCGCTGACGCTGGCGTTCCTTGGCAGCTATCTGGTGTTCACCGACGGGATCACGACGGTGGTGTCGGTGTCGGCGCAGTACGGCAAGGACGAGTTGAAGTTCAGTGACGAGGTGTTGATCGTCACTGTGCTGGTGATCCAGTTCGTGGCGTACGCCGGGGGCACGCTGCACGGGCTGGTGGCGCGGCGGTTCGGGGCGAAGCGGACGATCCTGGGGAGTCTGGCGTTGTGGATCCTGGTGATCGGTTCGGCGTACTTCGTACAGGCGGGGCGGCCGTTGCAGTTCTACGCGGTGGCGATCGGGATCGGGCTGGTGCTCGGGGGCACGAATGCGCTGTCGCGGTCGTTGTTCAGTCAGATGATCCCGGCGGGGAAGGACGCGCAGTACTACTCGTTGTACGTGGTGGGTGAGAAGGGGACGTCGTGGCTGGGGCCGCTGGTGTTCGCCGGGGTCGGGCAGGCGACGGGGTCGTTCCGGTTGGCGATCGTGGCGCTGGTGGTGTTCTTCGTGCTCGGCCTGGTGTTCGTCTGGCTGGTGCCGGTGCGGCGGGCGATCGAGGCTGCGGGCAACCGTCCCCCGGCCGTTCTGTGAGCTGCCGATAGGCTCGATCGTCGTGACTGTGCTGAACGGGAGTGGGCCGGATCCCACCGACGCGTTGTCCGCGGTGCCGATGGCGGGTTCGCGGCGCAGTACGCCGGTCGTGGGCCGGTTGAAGTTCTGTTATGGCCCGATGGACTGCGGGAAGTCGACGCTGGCGTTGCAGATCGATCACAACCACGCGCGGCAGGGTCGGCGCGGGCTGGTGCTGGTGCGGCATGACCGGTCCGGTGAGCCGCAGATCAGCAGCCGGATCGGGATCACGAGGCGGGCGGTGGAGGTCGGGGCGGACACGGATGTGCGGGTGCTGGTGCGGCAGCAGTGGGCGGCCGGGCAGCACGTGGACTATGTGATCGTCGACGAGGCGCAGTTCCTCTCCCCCGCGCAGGTGGATCAGCTGGCCGAGTTGGCTGACGAGGTGCAGATCGACGTGTACTGCTTCGGGATCGCGACGGACTTCCGGAGCCGGTTGTTCCCGGGTGCGGCTCGGTTGTTCGAGCTGGCGGACGAGGTGCAGCCGGTGCAGGTCGAGGTGCTGTGCTGGTGTGGGTTGTCCGGCCGGTTCAACGCGAGGGTGCGCGATGGTGAGGTGTTGCGGGCTGGTGACACCGTGGTGGTGGCGGATACGGAGCCCGCTAAGGTTGAAAATTCACCGGCACCACGGATAGATGCTGACTTTACTACGGTGCGTTACCAGGTATTGTGCCGACGCCACTTCCGTTTGGGTGATTTGGGCCCGGTGACCGCTCATCACGGTCAGTTACGCCTTACCTGAGCTGATGTCAGTAGCCCGATCGGGGGATATCCGCACGAAGATGGCTGTATCCGCGTCATGCCGGACGGCGAAACACCTCCTACTGGTGGAAGCTGTCGCCGTTGGGTGACGCAGCTCATCGTGAGCAACGACATGGTGTACCGGGAATCCTGCGGGATCCTCGGTCGTTGCATAGGGTGAGCATCGCCCTGGCTCCACCCGGAGCTGACTGAAAGGACCCATCATGGCCGACCGTGTTCTCCGTGGAAGCCGGCTGGGAGCGGTCAGCTACGAGACCGACCGCAATCACGACCTCGCCCCACGGCGCACCGTGCGCTACGCCTGCCCGAAGAACCACGAGTTCGAGGTGCCTTTCTCCGACGACGCCGAGATCCCCTCGGTGTGGGAGTGCAGGCTGCACGGCAGCGAATCCGAGATCGTTGACGGCGGGCAGCCCGAGCAGAAGAAGGTCAAGCCCCCGAGGACCCACTGGGACATGCTGCTTGAGCGGCGTTCCATCCCCGAGCTTGAGGATCTGCTCAACGAACGTCTCGCCGAACTCAAGGGACGTCGGACCACCCGGTCCGCCTGAACCTGGGTAGCGGCGCCGTAGCTGGCTCCCACCATAGATCGAAAGGCCCCCGTGACCTCCCTCCACGGGGGCCTTTCGCTGTCTTCAGGCGCCGGTGAGCCGCTGGCGGCGGCGAGAGAGCAGGTCGCGCTCGGCGGGGTTCTCGGTGCCCGCGAGCGAGCGCCTGGCCGTAGGCCTTCGCGGCGTCGGCGTCCCGGCCGAGGCGGCGGAGCAGGTCGGCGCGGATCGCGTGGAACAGGTGGTAGCCGCCGAGGGCGAGTGCCACGGCCGGTCCTTGGACCTCGGCGACGGCGACCGCGCGGTTGAGTGCCACGATGGGGGTCGGGGTGCGGGCCAGGAGCTGGTCGTAGAGCTGCACGAGCTGATCCCACTGCGTGTCGGCTGCGGTCGGGCGTCGCTGTGGACGGCGTTGATGGCGGCCTGGATCTGGTAGGGGCCCGGCCGACGGCCACCGCCGGACCGCTTCGGTGCCTCTGAAGGCCACCATGACGGCGTTAGACGCCGTCATGGTGGCCTTCAGAGGCAGTTCAGGCAGGGCGGCGGGTGCTATACGCCGTTCCTGAGGCGGACTCCGCTGCGGCGGAGATGGCGGATCTCGAACGCCGCCACGACGAAGGTCGTCACGAGCCCCGTGAGGGACATCGGCAGCCAGACGTCGAAGGGGACCTGGTCGGGCTTGTAGGCGGTGAGCTTGCTGGTGAGGACGACCGCGACGAGCAGGGTGGCTCCGATGGGGGCCAGCATCGGGTGGACTTCGCCGACCCACATGACGGTGCGCGCCGTCCAGTAGATCGCGCAGGGCAGGTAGAGCAGCCACCAGGTGGCCTGCAGGACACCGGACAAGGCGGTGAGCAGTCTCGCGGTGCCGACGTCGGTGTGGACATCGGCGAGGATCAGGGTGATGAGCACGACGGTCATCACGACGCTCAGGGCGAGGGCGATCCGGTATCGCCGGAGCGCCGTGGGGGTCAGCCGGTCCCGCTGAGCAGGGTAGGCCAGCGCCAGGCAGGGCAGGGGGCCGCAGACGGTCAGGATGAGCGCGATCCACACGGTCGCGGCCGGGTTCCCGGCGGTGGCGGTCAGGTTGATGAGCGCCACCGGCGTGACCACGGTGAACAGCACGAGGACCAGGTTGCGCAGCATGCGGCCGGTCCCTCGGACCAGCGTGCGGCGCTGTCCGCGTCGGGTGACGAGGTAGATGCCGAGGATGCAGACGAGCATCACCACGACGCTCATGCCCGCGTTGACGACTACGTCGAGGCTGTTGTCCTTGGCGCTGTCGTAGGGACTTTTGCCGTAGCTGAGGCCGACGACGGCGACCGTGGCCAGTCCCAGTGCCGAGCGCCAGAAACCGAGCCGGGTGAGTGCGGGGCTCCGCACGCCGGACTCGTCCGGCGGGTTGAACAGGACCCGGGCGACCATCCAGGGCTTCACGTCGTCAAGGTTCCCTTCTCAAGCCCCTGAAGGCCACCATCACGGCGTATTACGCCGTGATGGTGGCCTTCAGGGGCAGTTCGAGGTGAGGAGTCGCTCAGCCGCGCTTGACGAGCTTGCGGAGGCGGGCCCAGCGGCGCTTGAGGCCCCAGACGCCGACGCGCAGGAACGCTTCGCGCACGATCGAGCCGCTCATCTTCGATTCGCCGATGACGCGCTCGGTGAAGGTGATGGGCACCTCGACGATCTCGAACCCGGCGTCGACGGTGTGCCGGGTCAGGTCGATCTGGAAGCAGTAGCCGTGTGAGGCGATGACGTCGAGGTCGAGCTTCTCGAGGACTTCGCGCCGGTAGGCGCGGAAGCCCGCGGTGATGTCGCGGACCTTGATGCCCAGCGCGACGCGGGAGTAGAAGCCGCCGCCGCGGGAAAGGATCTCGCGGCGCTTGGGCCAGTTCACCACGCTGCCGCCGGGGACGTAGCGCGAGCCGATGGACAGGTCCGCGTCCTCCAGGGCGTCGAGGACGCGGGGCAGGTCCTCCGGGGCGTGGGAGCCGTCGGCGTCCATCTCGACGATGGTGGCGTACTCCCTGGCCAGCGCCCAGCGGAACCCGGCGACGTAGGCCGCGCCCAGCCCGGCCTTCTCGGTGCGGTGCATCACGTTGATGCGCTCGTTGGCCTTGGCGAGCTCGTCGGCGAGCTCACCGGTGCCGTCCGGGCTGCCGTCGTCGACGACGAGCACGCTCACTTCGGGGAGTGCCTTGTGCAAGCGCTCCAGGAGCGGGCCGAGGTTCTCCCGCTCGTTGTAGGTCGGGATCACCACCAGCACCGGTTCGATTCCCTGGGCCCCCCGCGGCGCCTGCACCATCCGTGTCCTCCGAGTCAGGCGGGTCAGCCCGCCGCTTCGTTCGCTGCCTTGCCGGCGCAGGTGCGCCGCGTACGAAAACGGAGCACGGTCCCCGCCAGCACCCCTGCCAGTGCCAGCGCGAGCAGGCCGTACTCCGTCCACATACCGAGTCGATCCGACAGCGTAGTCTGCTGCCTCAGCGGCACGCGTTCGACCAGCGACGCCGCGGTGAAAAGGTCTGTTGACCTGGTGATCGTTCCATCGGGGGCGACGATGGCGCTGACACCGCTGGTGGCGGAGACCACGACGGCGCGGCTGTGCTCCACCGCGCGCAGCCGCGACATCGCGAGCTGCTGGTAGCTCATCTCCCCCGGGCCGTACCAGGCGTTGTTGGTGGGCACGACGAGCAGTTCGGCGCCCTTGTCCACGGATTCGCGCGCGGGGTAGTCGTAGGCGGTTTCGTAGCAGATGAACACGCCGACCTTGGTGCCCGCGACGCTGAGCGCGGAGTTGGCGCCGTCGCCGGGGATCATGTCGGTGGTGTTGTCGACGAACGGGGTGACCAGCCGGGCGAGGTCCCGGGCGGGGACGTACTCGCCGAACGGGACCAGCTGCTGCTTGGCGTAGCGCTGCCCCGGTCCGGTGGCCGGGCTCCAGACCACCGCGGAGTTCTGGACGGTGTTGCCGGGCTGGCCGACGATGGCGCCGATGATGGCCGGGACGCCGAAGGAGTGCACCAGCTGGTCGATGCCGGGGTCGTCGCCGCGATAGGCGGCCGCGGTCTCCGGCCAGATGAGCAGGTCGGGCTTGGGCACGCGCCCGGCCTGGATGTCGGCGAGCAGTTTGGCGCTCTCGGCGAGGTGGTTGTCGCGCAGCACGTCGCGTCGCCCTTCGAGGGCGAGCCCGATGTCGGGTGCGTTGCCCTGGACGGTGGCGACGGTGAGCGAGCCGTCCTGCGCGCCGGTGCCGATGGTGGGCCACAGCGCGAGCCCGGCGACGACGGGCACGAGGGTGAACGCGACCGGGGTGGCCAGTGCGCGGACGGTGAAGTCCTTGGCGGTGAGCCGCAGGACGAGCCTGGTGAGGCCGAAGCCGGTCAGCACGACGGCGAGGCCGACCAGGGGCGCGCCGCCGACCGACGCCAGCGGCAGGAACGCGCCTTCGGGCTGGCTGAACCCGACGCGTCCCCAGGGAAAGCCGCCGAGCGGGATCCAGGCGCGGGGGGTTTCGGTCGCGATGAAGGCGAGGGCCATCCACAGTGGAGCGCCGGGGAGCTTCTCGACGACGCTGACCAGTCCCCCGGCGAGGCCGAGGTAGAGCGCCATCACGAGGGTGACGCCGAGCCAGGGGCCCGGGCCGAAGTCGGGGCCGAGGAAGTCGAGCAGCCAGACGATCAGCGGCAGGAAGAACGCCGCGCCGAACACGAAGCCGTAGCCGAACGCGCCCCGGAAGCGCCGTCCGTGCAGGACCAGGCCGAGTCCGGCGAACGCCACCGGCGCCAGCCACCACAGCGGGCGGGGCGCGTAGCTGAGGTAGAGCAGGTAGCCGGACGCGGCGGCCGCCACGAACCGGATCAGCCATGCCCGGGAGAACCGGCGTCTGCGCGGGGTTTCCGGCGAGGCGGCGGGTTCGGGGTCTGCAACGGTCACGGCCACACGGGCAACTCTAAGTGGCGGGTGTGAAGTCGTCGTGGATGACCTCGCCCGCGCGCACGGTGCGCAGGCAGCGGGGTGCGGGTGCGTCGAGTCTCGGCAGGGGCGGGACGCCGGCGCCGCGCAGGGTGGTGAGGTCGAGGCCGGTGAGGTGCAGGCCGGTCGCGGTGGCGTGGACGTGCGCGTCGACGAAGGCGGGGGCGACGAACGCGCCGTCGAGGTCGATCACCTCGGCGCCGGGGTGCAGCGCGCGGGCGGGCGCGTCCTGGCCCGCCCAGACGACCGTGCCGCCGGTGATCGCGAGCGCGGTGGCGTCCGGGGAGGCGGATGTGTAGATGCGGCCGCCGGTCAGCAGCGTGGTGTGTTCGTCCGTCACGCACCTGAGTGTGCCGCGCGGCGTGGGCCGTCCGACGGCGGGCCTGTCCCGTGGCCGGGTCAGTCCGGCCAGAACGCCCGCACCGCGATGGTCCCGGTCTTGGCGAGCGGGCTGGAGGCGGCCACCGCGATCGCCTCGTCGAGGTTCGCGCACTCGATCACGACGAACCCGGCGATCTGCTCCTTCGTCTCCGCGAACGGGCCGTCGGCGAGCAGGACCTCGTCGTCGTGCACGTGCACGGACCTGGCGTCGCTCGCCATGGCCAGCCGCTGGGCCTGCACGAGCACTCCCCGGTCGGTCATCTCCCGGTCCCAGGCACCCACCGCGCGGCCCTCGGCGGCGGCCTCGTCCGCGGTCATGCGGACGGACTGGTCGGTGCAGATCAGGAGCGCGTACTTCATGGTTCCTCCAGTCGGACGGACTGTCCCTCTCTGTACACGACCGACGGGCGGCGCCGGGCCCGGCAGTTACCTCGTCCCGACGAAAGTAGCTTCGAGCATGCAAGAATATTTACGCCGTGAGAACGTTATGACAGGATATTTTGACGTGTTCCCGACAACGAGGAGTAGATGTGACTGCGATCCAGGAGTCTCCCTCGCCGGCTATCGCCGCCGAGCAGCCCTATGACTACGCCCGCACCGAGCTGGTCGAACCCGACTGGCGCCGGTTCCCAGGCTGGCACGACGTGACCGAAGCCCAGTGGCGCGACGCCCAATGGCAGCGGGTGCACTGCGTCCGCAACGTCAAGCAGTTGCGCACCCTGATGGGCGATCTGCTCGAGGACCGGTTCTACGAGGACCTGCTGGCCGACCAGCGCGACATGGCGACGATGTCGATGCTGCTGCCGCCGCAGATGCTCAACACGATGGCGCCCACCGCGGGCACGGACCCGGACAAGCACACCGAGGCCTTCTACGCCGACCCCATCCGGCGCTACATGATGCCGGTGCGCAGCGACCGTGACGCCACCTGGCCGAACCACCCGCACTCGGAGCGGGACTCGCTGCACGAGGCGGAGATGTGGGTCGTCGAGGGCCTCACCCACCGGTACCCGACCAAGGTGCTGGCCGAGATGATCTCCACCTGCCCCCAGTACTGCGGCCACTGCACCCGCATGGACCTCGTCGGCAACTCCACCGAGCAGGTCCAGAAGCACAAGCTCGCCCTCAAGCCGGTCGACCGCCAGGACGCGATGGTCGACTACCTCAAGAAGTCCCCGGGCGTCCGGGACGTCGTGGTGTCCGGCGGCGACGTGGCCAACGTGCCCTGGCCGCAGCTCGAGTCGTTCCTGATGCGCCTGATGGACATCGAGACCGTCCGTGACATCCGCCTGGCCACCAAGGCGCTCGCCGGGCTCCCCCAGCACTGGCTGCAGCCGAAGATCGTCGAAGGCCTGGAGCGCGTCGCGGTCACCGCGCAGCGTCGCGGGGTGAACCTGGCGATCCACACCCACGTCAACCACGCCCAGTCCGTCACCCCGCTGGTCGCGGAGGCGGCCAGGACCGCGCTCGACGTCGGCGTGCGGGACGTGCGGAACCAGGGCGTGCTGATGAAGGGTGTCAACGCGACCCCGGCCCAGCTGCTCGACCTCTGCTTCGCGCTGCAGGGCGAGGCAAACATCCTGCCGTACTACTTCTACATGTGCGACATGATCCCCAACGCCGAGCACTGGCGCGTTTCCGTGCACGAAGCCCAGGAACTACAGCACGCGATCATGGGCTACCTGCCGGGGTATGCCACCCCGCGCATCGTCTGCGACGTCCCCTACGTCGGGAAGCGGTGGGTCCACCAGCTCGCCGAATACGACCGCGTCAAGGGCATCTCGTACTGGACGAAGAACTACCGCACCGGCATCGAACGCGAGGACCCCGAGGCCTTGCAGCGCCACTACCCCTATTACGACCCGATCTCCACCCTGCCCGAAGCCGGCCAGCAGTGGTGGGCCGAGCAGGGGCGCTGACCCGTCGGTTGCCGTCTGCGGAGCGCCAGCCCACGTGCTCCGCAGACGACAACCTGAGAGGGACCCGCCGCAGGACCGGGCGGAATCAAATGCCTCAGTCGGACGCTTACAGCTTCTGTGAAAAAGATTGGCTTCCTCTCGTTCGGCCACTGGTCGCCGGGTGCGCACTCCGAGACCCGGTCCGCCGCGGACTTCCTGCACCAGTCCATCGACCTGGCTGTCGCCGCCGAGGAGCTGGGCGTGGACGGTGCGTACTTCCGCGTGCACCACTTCGCGCGGCAGGCGGGCAGCCCGTTCCCGTTGCTCGCGGCGATCGGCGCACGTACCTCGAAGATCGAGATCGGCACCGGCGTGATCGACATGCGCTATGAGAACCCGCTGTACATGGCCGAAGACGCCGGCGCCGCCGATCTCATCTCCGGCGGCAGGCTCCAGCTCGGCATCAGCCGGGGATCCCCCGAGCAGGTGATCGAAGGCTGGCGGTACTTCGGGTTCGCCCCCGCGGACGGCGAAACCGACGCGGACATGGCCCGCCGCCACACCGAGGACTTCCTGCAGGTGATCGAGGGCAACGGCTTCGCGAAGCCGAACCCGAAACCGATGTTCGCCAACCCGCCGGGTCTCTTGCGTGTCGAGCCGTACTCGGAGGGGCTGCGCGAGCGCGTCTGGTGGGGGTCCGCGTCGAACGCGACCGGAGCGTGGGCCGCGAAGCTGGGGATGAACCTGCAAAGCTCCACGCTCAAGTTCGACGAGACAGGTGAGCCGCTGCACGTCCAGCAGCGCAAGCAAATCGAGGCCTACCGCGAGGCGTGGAAGGAGGCAGGGCACACCCGGGAGCCGCGGGTGTCGATCAGCCGGAGCATCTTCGCCCTGACCAACGACCTGGACCGCGCCTACTTCGGCCGCGACCGCAACTCGCGGGACCAGGTCGGCATGATCGACGAGAACACGCAGGCGATCTTCGGCCGGTCCTACGCCGCCGAACCGGACGAACTGGTGAGGCAGCTCAAGGAGGACGAGGCCATCCAGGCCGCGGACACCCTGCTGCTGACCATCCCCAACCAGCTCGGCGTCGACTACAACGCCCACGTGCTGGAGAACATCCTCACCCACGTGGCCCCGGAGCTGGACTGGCGCTAACGCAGATCCGGATTCGGCTTGTACGACAGCATCAGCCGGAATGGGTGTACGTCCCAGGTCTGCACTGCCGACAGGGTCAGCCTGGCGTCGACGCGCGCCTGGTCGGCGTTCCGGGTCCGGGCGAAGCCTGCCCTGTCAGGGGTGGGCAGCGGTGGCACCGTGTCCCAGAGCTCCGCGCTGACAGGTACCGGCGAGGTCTCCACGACGCACGACGGGTTCGCCCGGTCGCCGTTGTCCACCTGCAGCGACATCAGCACGTACTTGTCCGCGCCGTCTGCGGTGGCGGCGGTGCGCACCATGAGCATCTCGGCCCGGTCGGCCGAAGCCACGGACAGCTCGCCGATCCAGTCGAACGCCGCCATGATCTGTGCTGAGGTGAGGCTGGTGTAGGCCGTCTCGTCGCTGACCGGCGCGACCTGCACGGGCGGCAGGTTCGTGGACAGGCTGAGCACACCGTGGGCGGGGTGCAGCCAGGCCGCCTCGCACGACTCGGTGTGGTTGATCGAGCGCCGGTCAGCACCGCCGCGCCCCAGCTGGGCACGGGCCGTGTCGGCGTCCCGCAACCGCCAGAACGTCATTTTCTCGTCCACCGTCCACAGTGGCAGGAACGGCCCGATCGGCAACCCGATCGACACCGACACCGGCGTCCCGAACGGCGGCAGCGCGGCGAACTCCGGGTCCAGCCGGGCGGTGGCCAGCGTGTGCCGCAACCAGCGCCGGGCACGGCTGAGCGGGTGATCCGGGAAGCGCGGGTCGAGCGCCGGGTCGTCGGCACGGATCCAAGGCAGCTTCGGCCGGCTCTGTGGCGCGTAGGGATGCGGGCCGTAGAACGCGTCGATACTCCCGGTCTCCTGGATCGTGTCCGCGACGACCAGCGACTCCCGGGCACCCGTCATCGGGCCCTCGAACGCGATCAGCTTCAGCACCGCGCTGGAAGTGGCCTTGGGCACCGTGATCGAAGCGATGACCACCTGGCCGGGCCGGTCCGGCAGGGGCACCTTCACGACCTGCAGCAACGCGGGCACGCCGTCGAGGGTGACCACGAACGCCTCGACCAGCCCGCCGACCTCGGCGGTCTCCATGGCCAGCTCATACCGCAATCGCGGGAGGTCGCCCAGGCCCGCGGGCAGGGTCGGGACAAGGTCGAAGAAGTGCGCGGACATCAGGTCACCGCTGGCCTGGTCGGCCCAGACCGCGTCGCCCTCCGGTCGGAACCCCGAAGTGTCCGGAATGATCGCCATGTCCCGACTCTAGAGGGCGCCCGGAGAGCCAGGTGACCGAAGGGCTTTGCCTCGGCCTGGCCTGGTGAAGGTCGCCCTTGGTGCGGTGAGCGATCGGCCCCGGCCGCGCGGGTCTTGACTTCCGAGGGCGATAGCGCGCCGATAGCCGACCGGAAGCGGGGTCGGTGACACTGAATGGAATCCGCCGGCACCGGGCCCGATCGCCGGGTGTGGCGGGCTGTCCGGAAAGGGGACGAACTCAGTGAAGGGACGCCGGGAATGGCGCCTGAAGAAAATGGGATGAATAGCGAACCGAGTGCGCTCGTAGTCGCGACCGGAATCGACCACGTGCGGTTGAGTTATCACTATCTCGAGATCGGGGATTTCGACGGTTATGGTTCCTTGTTCGCGACCGAAGCGGTTTTGCACTACCCGGATCACGCCCCGATCCAAGGTCGCGCGGCCATCGAACGGTTCCGGTCGACGTGGTTGAACTACCAGGTCGGTGTCCACCGGGTGGACGTCGTGTCCGGGGCGGAACCGCAGGTCACCGCGGTCGGGCGTTTTGCCGCGAATAGGCCGAACGGCGCAAGTATAAATGCCGACTTCGCCGATATTTTCACACTTTCGGACTATGGGCTTCTGACTGCCCAGAAGACAGACTTCGTTGTCGGCGGGGATGTGAAACGTAACGCCGATGTCAACAGTCACCGAGCGTAAGCGTTAAGGAACAATGTGAGTTCGACGAGCGGGCAGTCCGGCGACAAGCCCGTTTACCGGATCCTCGGTCCGCTGGAGATCAGCGACGCGGCCGGTCGTGAACTCCGTATTCCGCCGGGACGGCAGCAGACGGTGCTCGGAGCGCTACTGCTCGACGTCAACCGGGTGGTCAGCCTGGACCGGCTGATCGAGGCGATCTGGTACAGCGATCCCCCGGCGACAGCGCGCACGCAGGTCCAGATCTGCGTCTCACGGCTGCGCGGCACACTGGCGACCATCGGCGGCACCGGCGACCTCATGACCAGGGGGCCCGGGTACGTGCTGCTCGTGGCCGACAGTCAGCTGGACGCCGACGCCTTCGCCACGCTTGTCGCCGAGTCGGCCGAGCTGACCAGCAAGAACGCGCTCGAAGAGGCGGCGCAGCTGCTCGGTCGGGCGATCGCGCTGTGGCGCGGCCCGGCGTTGAGCGGCACCACGAGCCGCACGCTCGAGGCCAAGGCCAGCCACCTCGACGAACAGCGCCTGAACGCGGTCGAGGCCTACGTCGAGCTCCGGCTCCGGCTCGGTAGACACCACCAGCTGATCGGCGAGCTCGCGGGTCTGGTCACCGCCCATCCCCTGCGGGAGCGGCTGCGTGGCCAGCTGATGCTGGCGCTGTACCGCTCCGGGCGGCAGGCCGAAGCGCTGGAGACCTACCGCGCCGGGCGCGAGCTGCTGGTCGAGCAGCTCGGCCTCGAACCGGGCGACGAGCTGCGGCAGCTGGAGACCGCGATTCTCGCCGGTGACTCCGGGCTGCAGCAGAGCCCGGCTCCCGCGCCCGTCGCGGAACCACCCGCCGTCGTCCCGTTCCAGCTGCCGACCGACATCGCCGACTTCACCGGCCGCGACGTCCTGATCGGCCACGCCGAACGGCTGCTGCTCGGCGGTGTGGGCAAACGCGCGACACCGGTGGTGGTGCTGGCTGGCAAGCCCGGCGTCGGCAAGACCGCACTCGCCCTGCACATCGCGCACCGGCTGGCCGAAAGCCGCTATCCGGACGGTCAGCTGTACTGCGACCTCGGGGGCACCCGCGCCCACCCGGCGACCCCGCTGGACGTGCTCGGCCGCTTCCTGCGTGCCCTCGGCCTGCCCGGTGCGGCGATCCCGGACTCCGTCGACGAACGCGCCGAGACCTACCGGCACCTGCTGGCGGGCAAGCGGATGCTGGTGGTGCTCGACGACGCGGGCTCCGAGAGACAGGTGCGGGCCCTGCTGCCCGGCAGTTCCAGCAGCGTCGTGCTGGTGACCAGCCGGACCCGGCTCACCGGGCTGGCGGGCGCCGGCGTGCTCGACGTCGAGGTGCTCGACACCACCCAGGCGATCGGGATGCTCGCCACGATGATCGGCGACGACCGGGTCGCCGCCGAGCCCGCCGCTGCGCAGGCGTTGGTCCGGCTGGTCGGCGGACTGCCCTTGGCGCTGCGGATCGTGGCTGCCCGCCTCGCCGCGCGGCCGAGCTGGTCGCTGGCCTGGATGCTGGACCGGCTGTCCAACGAACGGCGGCGGCTCGACGAACTCACGCATGGCGAGATGATGGTGCGGGCCAGCCTCGCACTGACCTACGACGGCTTGGAGCCCGACGTCCGGCGTCTGCTTCGGCTGCTCAGCGCGTTCGACTGCCTGAGTTTTCCCGCCTGGGTCGCCGCGGCGCTGCTGGAGGTCGACCTGTTCCACGCGGCCGATCTGCTCGAACGGCTGGTGGACGCCCAGATGCTGGAGGTCTCCGCGGTCGAGGAGGACGGCAGTCCGCGCTACAAGTTCCACGACCTCATCCGGCTCTTCGCCCGCGAGCAGCTCGACGAGCACGAGCAGGTGGCCGGGCGGCACGCGGCGCTCGGGCGGGTGGCCGGGGGCTGGCTGGGGATCGCCCGCGAAGCGCACAACCGGATCTACGGCGGCGAGTTCACCGTGCTGCACGGCCAGGCACCCCGCTGGCTCCCACCGGCCACGTACCTCGACCGGATCCTGGCGGACCCGCTGGTGTGGCTCGAGGCCGAGCACGACAACCTGTGCTCGATCGTCACGTTGACCGCCGAGGCCACTTTGGCCGAATGGTCCTGGGACCTGGCGGTCACCCTGGTCGCACTCTTCGAGACCCGCTGTTACTTCGACGAGTGGGAACGAACCCATCGCCAAGCGCTGGAAGCAGTGCGCGCGGTGGGCAATCGGCGAGGCGAGGCCGCTTTGCTGTGCTCGCTCGGCTCGATGCACCTGAGCCGCGCACAGCCGGAAGCCGCGACCGCGCCGCTGACCGCCGCGCTGACCACATTCGACGCTCTTGGCGACGCGCACGGCAAGGCGATGGCCCGTCGGAACCTGGCCCTGCTCGATCAGGCCGGCGGTGACGAGCAGGCGGCGTCGGCGCGGTTCCACCAGGCACTGGCCGAGTTCCGGGAGGCGGGCGACCCGGTCGGTGAGGCGTACGTCCTCGGCCGGATCGCGCAGATCGAGCTGGACGGCGGGGATGAGGAAGCCGCCGGTGCCCGGCTGACGGAGGCGTTGCGCATCTGCCTCCGGACCGGCACCCCGCGGGTCGAGGTCCAGCTGCGGTACCGGCTCAGCGAGCTGATGATGCGCCAGTACCGGCACGAGGAAGCGGCGCAGGTGCTGGCCGAAGTGCTGGAAATGGCGCGGGCGGCCCGGGACCTCGTCGGTGAGGCGCGCATCCTGCACCGGCTCGGCCTGGTGCAGGGCAAACTGGGGAGGCGGGAGCGCGCCGAACAGCTGCTCCTGGAAGCGCTGGAGGTGCAGGAGCAGATCAGCGGAGCCACCTCGGGTACCCGGATGCGGGCCGACCTCGCGACCCTGCAGGAGCTGCCGAGGTGAGCTGACCTCGTCACCAGGGAGTGTCGGCGGTGGCGGTGGTGATCGTCCACGGGGTGTCGAGCGGGGCGGCCCAGGGGGTGTCGGCGGGTGCGGACCACGGCGTGTCGGCCGGAGCGGCCTGGGCGGTGGTGGCGCCGAGGACCGGGAGGAGAACGACTGCGGCGACCGCGCTGATCGTGGAAAGGATTCGCACCGGTTTTCTCAATTCTGTCAGTGCCCCGTGGGCTTCTCCGTGCTTGCTCCGCCAACGTTAGGAATGCGCGGCATCGCGCCGCTATCGCCAGATGATCCGACCGCTATCCCCCGGGTTATCACCGCGATGGTTGCCCCGTGATGCCCTGGTGATAGCGCCACTCATGATGCTCGTCCGCAGGTCGGGACCGTATCCGGACTCCCCGATCCGGTCTGTCACATCGGCGGCGACATGAATGGACAATTCGTGCAGCGGAAATTCGGCGAACTACTCAAGGCGCATCGCGTCAAACGCGGTGCGACCCAGCGACAATTGGCGGATCTGTCGACGGTGAGCATCCGGGCGATCCGGGATCTCGAGTCCGGGCGGGCCCACCGGCCGCGCCGCGACACCGTGCGGCTGATCGCCGACGGCCTCGGGCTGCGGGGCCGCGAACGCGCCGATTTCGAGTCCGTGGCTGGCAGCCGCGCCACGGCCGACCACCTGCGGCTCATCTACGACCGCGAGCCAGCGCCGCCGCCGGCGCCGCTGGACGCGCTGCTGGGCCGGGAGGACGAGGTTTCGCTGGTACACGAACTGCTGGGCTCGGGCAGCCACCGGCTGGTGACCGTGACCGGGCTCAGCGGGGTCGGCAAGAGCCGGTTGGCGCAGGAGATCGCGGCGGAGATCCACGAATCGCACGGGGTGTTCGTGCTGTGGTCGTCCGCGGCGGACGAGCAGGACCGACTCGCGGACCCACTGGCGGCGCTGCTTCGCACCGGGACGGGTGACACCGACGAGCTCGCGGTGCTGATCGGCGACCGGCCGACGCTGCTGGTGCTGGACGGGCACGAACCGGCGGCGCTGCGGCTCGACCGGGTGGTCACGCTCCTGCGCGAATGCCGTCGCCTGCGGGTCCTCGCCACCGCGCACACCCCGTTCGAGCTGGCAGGCGAACGGGTCTTCCCCCTCGCCCCGCTCGCGGTGCCCGAGCCCGGTATCGACGACCTCCCCGCACTGGCGGCGGTGCCCTCGGTACGGTTCCTGCTGCGCGAGATCCGGCAGGTCCAGCCCGGTTTCGCGCTGGACGGCGGCACCGCGGCCACGGTGGCCGAGCTCTGCCGCCTGCTGGACGGGATCCCGGCCGCGCTCGAAGCCGCTGCGTGCTGGTTCCTGGTCTACGAACCGGCGGCGGTCCTGGACTCCGTGCGGACGGACCCGTTCGGGCTGACCGAGGACCGGCTGCCCGGGCTGCGAGTGATGCTGGACCAGGCGGTCCGCGGCCTGGACGCGACCGGGACCTCGGTACTGGTGCGCCTCACGGGGCTGGACACCGACTGGTCGATGACCGACGTCATCCGGCTGACGGGAGTCCCGGCGGCTGTGTGCGCCCGGCTGGTCCGCCGTCTGCTACTGCACGGGCTGGTCCGACCGGCGGACGCCGGTGGCACCCGGTTCCGGGCGCTGGACCTCGTCAAAGCGTTGCACCTGGACCGCCAGCTAGCGGCCTGAGCCGCTCTCGAGACCACGACTCGTCGACGAGTTGTGGTCTCTCGCGCGTGAGACACCACAACTCGTCGACGAGTCGCGAGGGGGAAAGCGCCCTTCAGTCACTTGTTCCGCAGTCTTAGGCCATTCTGGTGAGCCATTCGGCGAGCTGGGTTCCGATCTGTCGCAGTGGGGCGGGCTGGGTCAGTTCACCGTGACGGGCGTCCACTTGGTGGACCGCCAGCTGCCCGGAGACGTACGGCTCCCAGGCGGCGGGCAGCGGGGAATCGGCGTGACGGCCTTCGGTCGCCTGGAAGAACAACGCGTCTCCCCGGTAGCCACCCGGCTGATGCTGCCGAGCCAGTGAACTGTTGTGCGCGAACACATCCGGCATCGCCGCCACCGCCTTCGGCGCCAAGGAGGCGAGCGGGCCACCGGCCGCGTTCAGCATCGAAGTGAACTCCGCCCGGCCCAACGGCGCCGAGTCCGGCCGAGCGGAGAGGTCGTGCCCGAGCGAGAGCAGCAGCGCGGCCAGTGTCTCCCGCTCGTCGGGCTCCTCGTCCGGCGGCGTCGTGGGCGGGTAGCCGTCCAGCATGGCCAGCAGCCCGACCTCCTCACCCTGTTCCTGCAGCTGGACCGCCATCGCGTGCGCGACCTGGGCGCCGAAGGACCAGCCGAGCAGGTGATAGGGGCCGCTCAGGCGCACCTGGCGGATCTGTTCGAGGTAGTCCTTCGCCAGCTCGTCCACTGTGGCCGGGCGGTGGTCGGGTTCGGTCAGGCCGCGCGACTGCAGGCCGTACACACCGCGAGCGGGATCGACGTGGGCGAGCAGCCCCGCGTAGACCCAGCTGACCCCGGCCGCCGGGTGGACGCAGAACACCGGCGCCCGGTCGCCGCCTTCCCGCAGCGGCAGCAGGACGGCGAGGTCGTCGCGATCCGTGCCGGTCGCGGTGCCGGTGCTCAGCCGTTCGGCCAGCCCGGCGACGGTCGGGGTTTCGAAGAGCACCCGGATGCCGAGCTCGGCGCCCAGCTCCCGGCGGATCAGGCTGATCAGCCGGGCCGCCAGCAGCGAATGCCCGCCGAGGTCGAAGAACCCGTCGTCGATGGACACCTCCGCCACGTCCAGCACGTCCGAGAACAGTCCACAAAGGATCCGTTCCCCGGCGTTGCGGGGCGCCCGGCCCGCCGCCGCCACGGCCCTGACAGGGGCAGGCAGGGCGGCCCGATCGAGCTTGCCGTTCGGGGTCAGCGGCAGCTCGTCGAGCACGACGAACGCCGAAGGCACCATGTTCCCTGGCAGGAACGCCTCCGCGTGGACCCGCGGCGTGGCGTCACGCTCGGCCGCCAGGTAACTCACCAGTTCCGGGTGGCCGGGCCGGTCTTCACGCAGCACGGTGATCACCTGCCGCACCCCAGGGCAGCCGCCGAGCACGGCGTCGATCTCGCCGAGTTCGATCCGCACGCCCCGCACCTTCACCTGGTGGTCCGCGCGGCCGAGGAAGTCCAGTCTGCCGTCGGGGCGCAGGCGGACGACGTCGCCGGTGCGGTACATCCGCTCCCCCGGCCCGCCGAACGGATCCGCGACGAAGGTGCGCGCGGTCAGCCCCGGCCTGCCGAGGTAACCCCGGGCCAGCCCGGATCCGGCCAGGTAGAGCTCGCCCGGCACCCCGGCGGGAACCGGGTTCAGCGCGCGGTCCAGGACGTACACGCGGGTGTTGGGCACGGGCCCGCCGATGTCCGGCAGGTCTTCGCCGTCCGGCGCGACGTCCCCACCGGTGGCCATCACACTGCACTCGGTCGGGCCGTAGCCGTTGACCAGCCGGAAACCCATCCCGGGGGCCGGACGGCGACGCAGCCGGTCGCCACCGGCGACCACCACCCGCAGCCGGGTGGACACGAGCGCGGGCTCGTCGAGCAGCAGTTCGAGCCGCGGTGTCGGCAGGAACGCCAGCGTGATCCCGGACTCGCCGAGCCACTCCGCGAGCGCCCCGGTGTCGTCCAGGGCACGCTGCGGCGGGAGGTGCACCGACGCGCCCGCGGTGAGCAGCGGCCAGGTCTCGAACACCGCGGCGTCGAAGCCCAGCGCGGCGATCTGGCTGGCCCGGTCCGCGGGGGTGACCCCGAATTCCCGGTGGTACCAGGCACAGAGATGGGCGAGCCCGGTGTGGTCGAGCACCACGCCCTTCGGGGTGCCCGTGGAACCGGAGGTGTAGATGACGTACGCCGCGTCTCGCGGTGTCAGCTCGACCGGCGGGGCTTCGACGGGCCGGGCCGCGATGGCAGCGGCTTCGGCGTCGAGGCAGAGCACCGCGGTGTCCGTGCCGGTGACCCGCTCGGCCAGGTCACGCCGCGTAAGCACGACCGGGGCGGCGGCGTCGGCGAGCATGAACGCCAGCCGGTCCGCCGGATAACCGGGGTCGAGCGGCACGTACGCACCCCCGGCCCGCAGGACCGCGAGCTGGGCGACGATCTGGTCCAGGCCACGCGGCAGGCAGACGCCGACCAACGTGCCGCGTCGGACTCCCGCGTCGAGCAGGTGCCAAGCCAGCTGGTTGGCCTGGCGGTTCAGTGCGGCGTAGTCGAGTTCGCTGTCTCCACACCGGACAGCGACCCCGGTGGCGTGGGCGTCGATCTGGTCAGGCACCAGCCGCCGTTCGCCGAAGTCCACTGGCGCGAGGGCGGCGAGCAGCTGTTCGCGTTCCGACGGTGCGAGCACCTCGAGCCTGCTGATCGGGCGGTCCGGCTCGGCCACCGCGGCGGTGAGCAGCCGGACCAGCCGAGCCACGAGGCCACGGACGGTTCCCCGGTCGAAGACGTCGGTGCGATAGGTGAGTCCGCCGCCAAGGCCGGTCGCCGCACCGGGTGCGAGTTCGTGCAGCGACAGCGCGAGGTCGAACCCCGCCGTCCGGACACCGACCGGTTCGTCGGTGACGTGCAGGCCGGGCAGTTCGAGTTCCGCGTCGTCGTTGTTCTGCAGGACCAGGAGCACCTGGAACAGCGGGTGCCGCGTCAGCGACCGGGCCGGGTTCAGCTCGTGCACCAGCCGCTCGAACGGCACGTCCTGGTTGGCGAAGGCACCGAGGTCGGTTTCGCGGACCCGACCGAGCAGCTCGCGGAAACTCGGCTCGCCCGCGGTGTCGACCCGCAGGACGAGGGTGTTGACGAAGAAGCCGATGAGGTCGTCGAGGGCCTCGTCGGTGCGGCCCGCGATCGGCGTGCCGATCGGGATGTCGTCCCCCGCGCCCAGCCGGGTGAGCAGGGCCGCGAACGCGGCCTGCAGCACCATGAACAGCGTCACCTGGCTGCCCCGCGCCAGATCCAGCAACCCGCTGTGCAGCTCCGCGCCGATCTCCACCGGCACCGAGTCGCCACCGTGCTCGGCCACCGTGGGCCGCGGCCGGTCGAACGGCAAGGCCAGTTCCTCCGGAAGCCCCGCCAGTGCCCCGCGCCAATAGGCCAGCTCAGCACCGAGGACCGACTCCGCGTCGTCCGGGTCGCCCAGTACTTCGCGCTGCCAGAGCGTGTAGTCGCGGTACTGCACCGGCAACGGCGTCCAGGTCGGCGCCTCACCGCCGGTGCGCGCGGTGTAAGCGGCGGAGAGGTCGCGGACCAAGGGGCCCATCGACCAGCCGTCGCTGACGATGTGGTGCATCACCAGTACCAGCACGTGGTCGTCCTCGGCGAGGGCGAGCAGCTCGGGCCGGAACGGGACGTCGGTGGTGAGATCGAACGTGGTGGCCGACGCCGTGTCCAAGGCCGCGGCCAGCTCGTGTTCGCCGATCGTGTGCACCTCGAGCGGGACCGTGGCGCGGCCGAGAACCTGCTGACACGGCTGCCCTTCAAGCTCCGGGAAGATCGTGCGCAGTACTTCGTGCCGGTCGCTGACGTCCGTGAGTGCCCGCGACAGCGCGTCCCGGTCGAGGCCGCCGCGCAATCGCAGGGCACAGGTGACGGCGTAACCGGCGTTGCGGCCGTCGAGCTGGTTGATGAACCACAGTCGTTGCTGGGAATGGGAAAGCGGCACCCGGTCGGGCAGCGGGCGGGGTCGAAGCGCGGGCCGCACGGCCCGGCCGTGGTCGAGCTGGGCCGCGAGGCCCGCCACTGTCGGCTGCTCGAACAGGTCCCGGATGCTCAACTCGACGCCGAGCGCGGAGCGGGCCCGGCTGATCAGCCTGGTCGCCAAAAGCGAGTGCCCGCCGAGGTCGAAGAACCCGTCGTCGATGCCGACCAGGTCGGTGCCGAGCACGTCCGCGAACAGTCCACAGAGGATCTCCTCGCGGGCGTCCCGTGGGCCGCGCGACGAGACCGACGCGGTGTGGTCCGGCACCGGGAGCGCCTCCCGGTCCAGCTTGCCGTTCGGCGTCCTCGGCAGCTCGGCCAGCGTGACGAACGCCGACGGCACGAGGTGCCGCGGCACGAAGGCGGCCAGATGGGCACGCAGCTCGGCCGGGTCGGCGTCTCCGACGACGTAGGCCACCAGCCGCTGGTCACCGGGACGGTCCTCACGCAGGAGGACGACCGCTTCACGGACCTGGGGGTGCTCACCGGCGACGGCGGCGATCTCGCCCAGCTCGACGCGCAGGCCGCGGATCTTGACCTGGTCGTCGGTGCGGCCCAGATAGTCGAGCAGGCCGCCGGGCGTCCAGCGCGCCAGGTCGCCGGTGCGGTACATCCGCGCTCCGGGCTCGCCGAACGGGTCGGTCACGAACCGCTCGGCGGTCAGCCCGGCGCGGTGCAGGTAGCCGTCCGCGAGCTGGTGGCCGGCGAGGTAGAGCTCCCCCGGCACCCCCGGCGGCACCGGGCTCAGACGTCCGTCCAGCACGTACGCGCGGGTGTTCCACACCGGACGTCCGATCGGGACCGGCCCGGACCCGTCGTGCCCGGTGGCGAGGTGGGCGGTGGCGTCGACCGCGACCTCGGTCGGGCCGTAGAGGTTGATCAGCTCGGCGGGCCACGTCGCCGCGCAGCGGGCCGTGAGGGCGGCGGTCAGCGCCTCCCCGCCGCAGAACACCTGGCGCAGGGACGCGCAGCCAGGGTCGGGCAGGCCGAGGATCGCTTCGAGGATGCCGGGCACGACGTACAGCACGGTGACGCGCTCACGCCGGATCACGTCGACCAGGTACGCCGGGTCGCGGTGCCCGTCGGGACGGGCGATCACCAGGGTGGCGCCGAACAACAGCGGGCGGAAGAACTCCAGCACCGAGACGTCGAAGCTCGACGGTGTCTTCTGCAGGACGCGGTCATCGGCGCTCAGCGGGTACTCGGCCTGCATCCACCGGAGGTGGTTGACGACGCCCGCGTGGGACATCAGCACGCCCTTCGGCCGTCCGGTCGAGCCGGAGGTGTAGATCACGTACGCGGGATGATCCGCCGTGACCATCGGCAGCGGGCCGTCCCCGGCAAGCTCGGTCTCGGGGGTCAGGACCAGCGTGGGGCGGGCGTCGGCGAGCATGAACGCCACCCGGTCCGCGGGGTAGTCCGGGTCCACCGGCAGGTACGCGGCACCGGCGCGATGCACCGCGTGCAGCGCGACGACCAGCTCGATCGAGCGCGGCAACGCGACTGCCACCACGTCACCGGGACGTACTCCCCGGCCGGACAGCGCACGTGCCAGCGTCTCGACCCGGGCGTCGACCTCGGCGTAGGTCAGCGACTCGCCCTCGAACACCAACGCCGTCGCGTCCGGAGTCCGCGCCACCTGCTGGGAGAACAGTTCCGGCAAGGTCCCAGCGGAAGATTCGACGGAGGTGGCGTTCCAGTCGGTGAGCTGACGTCGCTCCACAGGGGACAGCAGCTCGACAAAGTCCACAGGGGAATCCGGGGCCGTCGCCACCGCGACGAGCAGACGGACCAGGCGGTCGGCGATGAGCTGGGCCGTGCGGTGGTCGAACAGGTCGGTGGCGAACTCGAGGCAGCAGCCGAGTCCGCCTTGGCGCAGCTCCTCGACGGTCAGGTTCAGGTCGAACTTGGCGGTGCCCGATACCGTGTCCTCGGCGTGCACGGTCAAGCCGGGCAACGTCAAGTCGTCTTCAAAACCCGCTCCGAGGAACGAGAGCAGCACCTGGAACAGCGGGTGCCGGGCCAGGACCCGAGCCGGGTTGAGCGCCTCGACCAGCCGCTCGAACGGCAGGTCCTGGTGCGCGTAGGCGCCGAGGTCGGTGTCCCGGACGCGGACGACGAGGTCGCGGAACGTCGGCGCGCCCGAGGTGTCGGTGCGCAGGACCAGGGTGTTGACGAAGAACCCGACCAGCCCGTCGAGGGCCTCGTCGGTGCGGCCCGCGATCGGCGTGCCGATCGGGATGTCGTCCCCCGCGCCCAGCCTTGTCAGCAGCGCGGCGAAGGCGGCCTGGATGACCATGAACAGCGTCGCCTGGTTCTCCCTGGCCACCGCGAGCAGCGCGGTGTGGGTGTCCGGGTCGATCTGCGCCGAGACCGTTTCCTTGCGGTGGGAGGGTTGCGCCGGACGGGGACGGTCCGCCGGGAGCGTGAGTTCGTCGGGCAACCCGGCCAGCGTGTCGGTCCAGTACTGGAGCTGGAGATCGGCGAGGCCGCCGAGCAACTCGGTCTGCCAGAGCGTGTAGTCCGCGTACTGGATCGGCAGCGGAGCCCACTCCGGTGTCTCCCCGGCAAGCCTGGCGCTGTACGCGGTGGCGAGGTCGGCCAGCAGCGGTCCGGTCGACCAGCCGTCGGCGGCGATGTGGTGCAGGCACAGGACCAGCACCGACTCGGTCTCGCCCGCCACGAACAGTTGCGCGCGCAGCGGGATCTCACCGGCCAGGTCGAACGCGCCGCTGCCCGCGGCCTCGGCTCGTGCGGACAGCTCGCCGACGTCGCATCGGACGACAGTGAGCACGACACCGATCTCGTCGGCGGGCAGGATCTGCTGCCAGGGCGTGCCGTCGGCCACCGGGAACACGGTACGGAGGGTTTCGTGCCGGAGCACCAGGTCACGGCAAGCGGCGGCGAGCGCTTCGACGTCCACTGGGCCGGTCAGCCGCAGGGTGAGCGGGATGTTGTACGCGCGGTCCTGGCCCTCGATCCCGGACAGGAACCAGAGCCGTTGCTGCGCGAACGACAGGGGCAGCCGATCCGGACGTGACGACGGCACGAGCGGCGGGCGGATGGTGCCGGGCGTCTGGGAGTCGAGGGTGGCCAGGATGCCCGCGACGGTGGGGGCGCGGAACAGCGCGCGGACGCCCAGTTCGACGTGCAGCGTGGCACGGATGCGGCTGATCAGCTGGGTGGCCAGCAGCGAGTGGCCGCCGAGGGCGAAGAACCCGTCGTCGAGGCCGACGGTGTCGAGCCCGAGTACGTCGGCGAACAGTCCACAGAGGATCTCTTCGCGCACGGTCCGCGGGCCGCGGGACGGCCTGGCCTCCACGGCGGTGCCCTGCCGCGCGGCGGCCGGGAGCGCGTCGACGTGTTCGACGTCGAGTGTGCTCAGTGGACAGTCCGGGCCGTCCAGCGCGGCGTCGAGCAGCCGGACCAGCATCTCGGCCATGGATTCCACAGTGGACCGGTCGAACAGGGCGGTGGCGTACTCCAGCTGGCACGAGACGCCGTCCGGGCGCCCCTCGGCGGTGTAGCGCTCGGCGAACACGACGCTCAGGTCGAGCTTCGCGGTCGCGACGTCCATCGGCATCGGCCGCACGTCCAGGCCAGGCAGGCTGACCTCGCTGCCGTCTTCGTGCTGCAGGACGACCATGACCTGGAACAGCGGGTGCGCGGTCGCCGAACGGTCGGAGCCGAGCTTGTCGACGAGGCGGTCGAACGGGACGTCCTGGTGGGCGTAGGCGTTGAGGTTCGTGTCCCGCACCCGGCTCAGTAGCCCGGCGAAACTCGGGTCGCCACCCACGTCGGTGCGCAGCACCAGGGTGTTCACGAAGAACCCGATGAGGTCGGCCAGTGCCTCCTCACCGCGTCCGGCGACCGGCGTACCGAGGACGACGTCGTCCCCGGCGCCCCACCGGTGCAGCAGTGCGCTCAACGCCGTCTGCAGTCCCATGAACGGCGTGCACCGCGCGGCCCGCGTGACGTCGAGCAGCCGGGCGTGCAGGTCGGCGGGGAGTTCCACCGCGACGAGCCCGGCCTCCGCGGAAGTCTCGCCGGTGCGGTGCGCGGGCAGGACCATCCGCTCCGGCACCCCGGCCAGCCGCTCGGTCCAATAAGCCAGCTGGGCGGAAAGCAGGCTGCCCGGATCGTCCTCGGTGCCGAGCACCTCGCGTTGCCACTCGCTGAAGTCCAAGTACTGCACGGGAAGTGGCTCCCAATCCGGAGCCACCCCGCCGTGGCGCGCGGTGTAGGCCTCGCCGAGGTCGCGGCCCAGCGGTCCGAGTGACCAGCCGTCGCAGGCGATGTGGTGCAGCAGCACCAGCAGGACGTGATCGTCCGCGCCCAGCTCGATCAGCGTGACCCGCACGGGTAGTTCGGTGGCCAGGTCGAACGACCTCCCGGTGGCCTCCGCCAGCGTCGCGGCCAGGGCGTCCTCAGTGGACGGTACGACGTCGAACGGCAGCCGGTCCACCGCGTCGGCCAGCGGGAACACCTGCTGACCTGGCACGCCGCCCTCGACCGGGATCACCGTGCGCAGGACCTCGTGCCTGCCGAGGACGTCGGCGAGCGCGAGCCGGAGCGCGCGGCGGTCGAGTTGTCCGCGCAGCCGCAGCGGGAACGGGACGTTGTAAGTGGCGCTGGGGCCTTCCAGCTGGTCCAGAAACCACAGGCGCTGCTGGCCGAACGACAACGGACGCACGGGAAGGTCCCTTCACTGGGTACCGGAGGGGGGTTCAGGCCCGCTCGGTGGGTGGGATACGCAGGGCCTGGGCAGCGGCCACGGGCCCGCCGAAGGCGAGCAGGGCGCTGCAGATCCAGGCGACGGTGGGGGTGGTGAGACTGGCGATGGTGCCGGACACGGCGTAGGCGATCGGCGCGCAGCCGATGCCAGAGAGCGACACCATGGACATCGCGACGCCGAGGCGGTCCATCGGCGCGGCCTGCTGGTAGAGCGTGACCGCGGCCGGGCCGTTCTGCCCGGAGCAGATGCCCAAGGCGACCGCCAGCACAGCCATCACGAGCAGAGACGGCGCGAGGATCATGCCGATCAGCAGGAAACCGATTCCGATCCCGCTGCCGACGAGCCGCACCGAGATCGGCACCCGCTCGCCGAGCACCGCCCCGAGTCCGGCGGAGACCAGTGCGCCCGCGGCCCAGCAGGCGATCAGCAGACCGACCGCGGAGACGTTCCAGCCCCGCTCGATCACGACCTCCGGCAAACCAGGGTTCATCGGCCAGGCGAAGGCGAAGTCCAGGAACAGCCCCGAGAGGAACAGCAACCGCAGCCGCCGGTCGGCGCGCAGCAGCTTGATGCCGTCGCCCGAGCGCTTCCACAGTGGAACGCTGGAGACCGTCCGCGGCGCGACGATCGACTTCGTCGCCGGGGTGAGACAGAGCAGTGAGACCACACAGCCGCCGCAGACGACCATCAGCGCGACGCTCAGGTGCCCGGTCGCGACCAGCCAGGCGCCGAACGGCGACCCGAGGATCGGCGCGAACCTCGCCACCATGGTGCGCACGGAGTTCGCGGTGCTCAGCTTGTCCCTCGGCACCATCCGCGGCATCAGCGTGCCGAACGACGGCGACCCGAGGCCGAGCATCGCGCCCTCCAGCGCGGCGACCACGACGAGTAGCAGCACTGACTGCGTGGACAGCGCGATCGCCACCGCGACCGCCAGCACGACGATCCGGACCGAGGTGGTGCGCAGCAGCACGGCACGGGGGCCGAACGCGTCGCAGATCACCCCACCGAAGATCATCGCGAGCGCTCGCGGCACGGACTCGGCCAGCGTCACCCAGGTGACCGCGGCGGTGCCGGCGAGCTGCGCGGCGGCCCAGACCGCGGCGATGAAGAAGACCTGGTCCCCCAGCAGGGAGACGCCCTGCCCGGTGAGCAGGAGCCCGACCCGGCCCCACATCGTGGCCGCCCGGACCGGTACCTCCGGCGGGGCCTTGACTGGTGCTTCCGACATGACAGAAACCGACCTTCCGTGGGAGCTCAGCGGGCCCGCAGCCGGACCGGGAGCCGGTCGAAGCCGAAGTTGATGATCGAGCGGTTGAACACCGGGTCACCGACCGGTTCGAGCCCGGCGACCTGGTCGGTCAGCGCGGTGTAGATCGCGCCGAGTTCGGCCTTGGCCAGCGGCGCGCCGACGCAGTAGTGCGCGCCGACGCCGAGCGCGAGGTGGCGGTTCGGGGAGCGGTCGAGCAGGAGTTCGCCCGGCCGGTCGAACATCGCCGGGTCGTGGTCGGCCGACCAGGTCCACACCGCGACCTTGTCGCCCGCCTCGATCACCTGCCCGCCGAGCTCGACCTGCCGGGTCGCGGTCCGCAGCACGTGCAGGCCGACCGAGGTGAACCGCAGCAGCTCGTCGGTGGCAGCGCCGAGGTCGACCTCGCCGTCGGCCAGCTGCCGCCAGGCTTCGGGTCGGTTCAGCAGCGTCCAGACGCTCATCGCGGCGGTGTGCCGCACGGTCTGGACCCCGCCGACGACGATGTTGTCGAGGTTGAGCACCACGTCCTCGATCGGCAGCAGCCTGCCTTTGATCCGGTGCGTGGCCAGCGTGCTGATCAGGTCGTCCGAGGGCTCCATGCGACGTTGCATGGCTTTCTCGAACAGGTAAGGGATGAGCTTCTGGTGCCCAGCCCGGCGCGCTTCCGGCGTCTGCGCGAGGAACGCCTCGTCGCAGACCGAAACCACCAGGTCGCGGTCGTCGCCGGGAATGCCGAGCAGGTCGCACATGACCACGAGCGGCACGGTGGCCAGCACGTCGACCAGGTCGACCTCACCGCGCTCGACGGCGTCGGCGACGACGGACGCGGCCAGCTCGCTGATCCGGTCCGCCGAGCCGCGGACGCCCTTCGGCGAGAAGTACGGCAGCACCGGAGCCCGCAGTTCGCGGTGCCGCGGGCCGTCGGACAGCGCCATCATCTTCCCGGCACCCGCCGGAGTCTGGCCCAGCCCGGAGCCCAGCAGCGAACCGCCGGTCGAGCTGTAGGTCGCCGAGTCCATCAGGACCTGGGAGCCCAGCTCGTAGGTGAGCACTGACCACACCGGACCGTCGAGCGCGGTTTCGGTCCGCTGCACCGGTGCCTGTGCCCGGAGCTCGCCGACGATCTCACCGACGTCGGGGCGGGCCCACAGGTCGGGGTCGGTCAGGTCAACGGTGGTGGTGGACACGGTCGCCTCCTCGGGCGTGCAGTGCGCGGAGCAGTCCGGCGGGTCCGGCGGACAGCGGGGTGGCGAGCAGGTGACCGCCAGGCTCGACCGACGTCGTGAACGGGCCGGTCGTGGCGCGGGCCCACCCGGCCATTTCTGCTGGTGGGAGCATCGTGTCGCCCGCACCGGCGACTGCGTGGACGGCGAAGTCCGGCAGCGAATCCGCGCGGTGACGGTAGCTGCGGCAGACGTTCATGTCGGTGCGGATGGTGGCCACGGCCAGCTCGCGGATCGTGTCGTCCGCGGGCAGCGCCGCATCCAGCCCGCACCGGCGGAGCAGGTCTTCCGCGCCGTGGTCGGTCGCGGGGACAGTGCCCGGCCACGCCGCCGGAGCGGACGCGCACGCCGGGACCACGACGTCAGGCCGCAGTTCTCTGGCGACCTCGTAGGCCAGCAGGGCCCCGAAGCTCTGGCCGTAGAACAGCGATCCCGGCCGCAGGTGAGGTGTGAGCCCGCCGGCCACCTCGGACACCAAGGCGTCGAACGTCTCGGGCATCGGCTCGGTATACCGGCCGCCGCGAGCAGGCAGCCGCACCGCCCACACCTCGAGCGCCGGAGCCAGCGCCACGGCCAGCTCGGCGAACGCGGTGACGTCGCCCCCGGCGTGTGGGAAGCACACGACCTGCGGCGTGCCCTCGGCCAGCGGATACGGCCGGTAGACCCAGTCACCGGCCACCAGCGGACGACGGCGGGTCGCGGTGGTCACCGAGTCCCCCGGCGGCCCACCAGCGCGACCACCGGACGGGCAGGCGCGCCGCTCTGTGCGGTCCGGACGGTCTCGGTGAACTCCGCCAGCGTGCGCGCCTCCATCAGGTCACGCAACGACAGGTCGACGGACAGCTTGTCCCGCAACCGGTACACCACCCGGAGCGCGGTGAGCGAATGCCCGCCGAGCTCGAAGAACCCGTCACCCGGCCACACCTGGTCGAGGTCGAGCACGTCGGCCCAGACCTGGGCGACCGTCTGCCCGAGCTCGTCGACGAGCGTCTGCTTCTCGGCCATCTCAACCCTTCCTTCGTTGAAAACGTCAGACACCGAGCGCGACGCGCAGGCTCTTCGGGCGGATGTCGGTCCAGACCTCGTCGATGTGCCGCACGCACTCGTCGCGGGTACCGCTCGCGCCGGTCGGGGTCCAGCCGGCGGGCACGTCGAGCTCGGCGGGCCAGATCGAGTACTGCTCTTCGTCGTTGATGACCACGGTGAAGTCCTTGAACGCGTCCATGGGAGGTCCTTTCTCGGCTACTGAACGGAAATCAGGGGGGTGCGTGCCGCGGCGAGGGCGGCCAGCGCTTCGGTGTAGGCGCTGACGTAGGCGTCGGCGACGTCGTCCGGGACCAGTGAGCGCAGGTGGTCGACGGCCAGGAGGATCCGGTCCGAGGACGGGTCCTGGACCAGCGCGACGCCGAGTGCGAAGTTGGTCGGCTCGTACCGCATGTCCGGCTCACAGCCGATGCGGTCGTCGACGATGCTGGTGGCCGAGCCGTCGAGCCGCCCGAGCGCGTGGAACCGCAGGAAAGCGAAGCACGCTTCCAGCCGGGTGCCGGTCATGTACCGGGCCAGCTGCGCGAACGGCACCCGGCGGTGCGGGAGCAGCGCGACCTCGGCTTCGTGCAGCTCGCGCACGAGGTCCAGGCCCGTCGAGGTGGTCAGGTCGAGCACCAGCGGGACGGTGTTGAGGAACAGTCCGTACGCCTCGGTGCCGTTGCGTTCCTCCAGCCTGCCGTTGACCGAGAGTCCGGTGGTGAGCCGGTCGCGGCCGGTGATCCGGTGCAGCGCCAGGACGTGGGCGGCCAGTGCCGCCGCCTTGATCGGCACCCCGGCGGCTTCAGCGATGGCCTGGAGCTGCGCCGGAGCGTCCGGCAGGAGTTGCTCGACGGTGCGGGGAATCTCCGCGGTGGCTTCCGCCGAGCCCGCGCCGTCGGACCACAGGGCGCCGCTGGCCCCGGTGAGCCGTTCACGCCAGAACCGCTGGCTGGTCTCGGAGTCCGCCGCGGCTTGCTCGGCGGCCACGAAGTCCCGGTAGGTCGAAGCAGGCGGCAGGGCCAGCGGGGCGAACCGGTCGGCGAGCAGCTCGGCGTGCCGTTCGAGGATTTCGGTGAGCAGTGAGGTGAAGCTCCAGCCGTCCAGGATCGAGTGGTGTTCGGCGATGGTCAGCTGGAACGTGTCCTCGGCCAGCCGCTGGGCGGTGACCCGGAACAGCGGGGCGGTCCGCAGGTCGAACCGGGTGGCGCAGTGGGTGTCGAACACCGCCCGCACCGCTTGCTGTTGCGCGGCCCCTGGCAGGCCGCACAGGTCGTCGACCTCGACCGGCGTGGGCGCTTCGGCGTGGACCAGCTGGAGAGGCTGCCGGTAGGTGAAGACGTCGAGGCTGGTGCGCAGCACAGGATGGCGTGCCATGACCCCGGCCACCGCCGCGCGCAGGGCGTGCTCGTCGAGACGGCCGGAAACCCGGTAGCTGTTGACGTTGTGGTAACCGCCGGCGTCGCCGGACAGCTCCATGTGGTAGATCATGCCGACCTGCATGGCGGCCATCGGATAGGCGTCGACGACGTCGTCCGGCAGCGCCTGGCAGTCCATTTCGGACAGTCCGTCGAACGGGACGGCGGGCGCTCGTTCGACGGCACACGGCCGCAGCGACGGAGCGAGTGTCGCCGGGGTCGGCGCGGCGAACAGGTCGGGCAGGGTCAAGGCCCAGCCGTGGTCACGCAGCTTCCCTGCCAGGTGGACCGCGCGGATGGAGTCGCCGCCGAGGTGGAAGAAGTTGTCGTGCACGCCGATGTCCGGCACGCCCAGCACATCCGCCCAAACCTCGGTGAGCAGCCGCTCCCCCGGTGTGCTGGGTGCGACGTAGGCGTTCGGCGAGCTGACCGAACCCGCGGACGGCGCGGGCAGTGCCTTCCGGTCGATTTTGCCGTTGACCGTGACCGGGAGCTTGTCGAGCACGGTCACGGTCGCCGGGATCATGTGCTCCGGCAGCGACTGCGCCAGGAACGCGCGCAGTTCAGGATAGGTCGGCACCGGGCCGGTGACATACGCCGCCAGCCTGTCGTCGTGCACGGTGACCACGCAGCTGTCCACTGAGGAATGAGCGCCCAGCGCGTGTTCGATCTCGCCGAGTTCGATGCGGAACCCGCGGATCTTGACCTGGCTGTCACACCGGCCGACGTATTCCATTCCGCCACCGGCAAGCCTCCGGGCGACGTCGCCGGTCCGGTACAACCGGCCGCCTGAAGTGGGTACGAACCGCTGGGCGGTGAGACCGGGTCGTCCCCAGTAGCCGTCGGCCAGCGCGCCGCCCGCGATGTACAACTCACCGGGGACGCCGACCGGGCACGGCCGCAGCCAGTCGTCCAGCACGTGCGCTGCCAGGTGCGGCATCGGCGAGCCGATCAGGCTGCGCTCGAAGCCGTCCGCGCCGGTCAGGTCGTGGGTGGTGACGTGCACGGTGGTTTCGGTGATGCCGTAGAGGTTGCACAGCCTCGCGGACAGGCCGAGGTCGAACCAGCGGCGAACCACGGCAGGGTCGAGCGCCTCGCCGCCGAGCATCACCCAGCGCAGATCCGGCAGCGCTCGCGAAGCCGATCGCAGCGTGAGTTCGAGCTGGCGCAGCGCGGACGGCGTCAGGCAGAGGCACGTCACCGCCTGTTCGGCGAGCAGGTCGGCGAAGCCTTCCGGCGAACGGCTGACCAGGTAGGGCACCACGACCAGGCGTCCACCGTGGTGCAGTGCGCCCCACAGTTCCCAGACTGTCCAGTCGAAGGCGTAGGAGTGGAACAACGTCCAGACGTCGGTCTCGGCGAAGGCGAAGTGGTCCTGGCCGGAGTCCATCAGGCGGCCGACGTGCTCGTGGGCCACGGCGACGCCCTTGGGCTTGCCCGTGGACCCGGAGGTGAAGATCAGGTAGGCGAGGTCGTCCGGCCGGACCGGCACGCCGGGCCTGCTCGACGGCTGGGCCACGATGGTCTCGCGCTGGGCGCTCAGGTCGAACAACGGCCACGGGCCGACGTCGCCTTGATCCGTGACGACCAGGCGGACGTCGGTGTCGCCGAAGACGAACGCGGCGCGGTCGTCCGGGGCGGCCGGGTCGACGGGCACGTAGGCGGCGCCGGTCTTGAGCACCGCGAGAATCGAGACGACGATCGCGTCGGTGCGGTCCAGGAGCAGGCCGACTCGGTCGCCGTGACGAACCCCGGCCGCGATCAGCGCGTGGGCGAGGCGGTTGGCCCGTGCGTCGAGTTCGGCGTACGACGTCGACTGGCCCTCGTAGGTCAGCGCCGGGCGGTCAGGGAATCGGTCGGCAGCGTTCTCGAAGGACTCGTGCAAGCACCGCGGGCGGGTTTCCACCAACGCGGGTGCGGATTCGACGTCGAGCTCGATCTTCCACAGTGGACGGTCCGGATCGGACAGGACGGCGGCGAGCAGGGTGCGCCAGTGACCGGTCATCCGGTCCACCGTGGACACCTCGAACAGCCCGGTGCTGTACTCGACCTCGCCCCGCAGCTCACCGTCGTCGAAGGTGGACCAGGTCAGATCGAACTTGCTGGTGCCGTTGTGGTGGACCTGCCGGGTCGCCGTCGCCGGGCCGAAGCGCAGCGGTGCGGCGTCCTCGGCGTGCGTGCCGAACACGACCTGGACCAGCGGCGCGTGCTGTGCCGATCGCTCCAGCGCCAGGGTGTCGACCACGACGTCGAACGGGACGTCGAGGTAGGCGTAGGCGTCGAAGGCGGTGTCCCGCACGTGCTCGACGAGCTCACGGAAGGTCGCGGCCCGGTCGACACGCAGCCGCAGCGGCACGATGTTGACGAAGTAGCCGACCAGGTCGGCCAGCTCCGGCCGGTCGCGGGTGGTGACCGGGGTGCCGACGACCAGGTCCTCAGCGCCGGTGTAGCGATTCATGAGGGCGGCGAACGCGGCCAGCTGGACGATGAACGGCGTCGCGTCCTGGGCGCCGGCGAGGTCCTGGACCTGCGCGGCGGTGCCGAGGGGCAGCTCGAACTCCCGGGTGTCGCCGGTGAAGTCCTGCTGGGCCGGGCGGTCGCGGTCGGTGGGCACGGCGAGCCGGGAAGGTGCCCCGCTGAGCTGTTCGCGCCAGTACTCGAGGTGGTCGTCGTAGACCTCGGCGGCCTGTTCCGTGGCGTAGTCGGCGTACTGGGTGGTCAGCTCGGGCAGCACCGGCTCGCGGCCCTCGATCGCGGCGGTGTAGCTCTCGGCCAGCTCGCGTTCGAACACGCCTGCCGACCAACCGTCCCACACGATGTGGTGCACGATCAGGATCAACGTCGTCCCGGACACCAGCGTCGCCCGCAGCAGCGGCCCGATGGTCAGGTCGAACCCGGCGTGCATCTCCTCGTCCAGCGCCGTGTGGTCGGTGCGGCGCAGGGGGATTCGGACGTTCTCGTGGACCGTCTGTTGTGGACCATCCGGCCCGAAGGAGAACGTGGTGCGCAGGGCTTCGTGGCGGTCGATGACCTGGGCGAGGCTCTGTTCGAGGACATCAGGGTCGACGGGTGCGTCGAACGTGAAGACCCAGGGAACGGTGTAGGCGACGGATCCGGGGTTCCAGCGGTCCAGGAACCACAGGCCGCGCTGGAGCCCGGAAACCGGTGCGATACGGCTGTTCACGATCGCTCCTTGTCGGTCTTCGGGAGGCGCAGGGCCAAGGCGCTGACCGTCTTGGCGGCGAACACCAGGCGGGGCGCTACCCGGGTGCCGGTCTCGGCGGACAGGCGCAGTGCGACCCGGACAGCGGCCAGCGAGTTGCCGCCGAGGCGGAAGAAGTTGTCGTGCACGCCGACCGCGTCGGCTCCGAGCACCTCCGCCCAGACTCCGGCGACCAGCCGCTCGGCCTCGGTGACGGCGGGCTTCGTGACGCCGTCGCGTTCGACCGCTTCCGGAGCTGGGAGCGCGGCGCGGTCGAGCTTCCCGTTGGGCGTCAGCGGAAGCGCCGCCAGCACGGTGACGCTGGCGGGGATCATGTAGTCGGGCAGCAACGCGGCCAGGTGGTCGCAGACCTCGGTGTAGCTGGGCGGAGTGTCGGCGAAAGTCGTGAGGTAGGCGGCCAGTTGCGGCTCACCGGACGTGGAGCGCACCACGACAGCGCAGTCCCCGACGCCAGGGAAGCTGCTCAGCGCGGCGGCGACCTCGCCCGGTTCGACCCGGAAGCCGAGGATCTTGACCTGGTCGTCGGCGCGGCCGGTGATGGCCAGGGTGCCGTCGGCGTTGCGGCCGCCGACGTCACCGGTGCGGTACATCCGTGAACCCGGCGGCCCGAGCGGGTCTGGCAGGAACCGGTCCGCGGTCAGCCCCGGCTGGCCGACGTAACCGAGCGCGAGCCCGGCCCCGGTCGTGTAGATCTCCCCCGCCGACGACGGCCGGTACCGCTCGTCGAGGACGTGGACGCCCTTGTTGGCGATCGGGACGCCGATCGGGATGGCCGGAGCCGTCAGGTCGGCGTCCGCGACGACGTGGCAGGTGGTGAAACCCATGCTCTCGACCGGGCCGTAGCCGTTCACGATACGGACGTCCGGATACCGCCCGCTCAGCCGCGCCACGTGCGCCACCGACGCCCGCTCACCGCCGGTGAACACGACCCGCAAGTCGGCGAAGACCTGCGGGAACTCGTCGACCAGGAAGTTGAACAGGCTGGCCGAGAGCTGCAACTGGGTGACGCCGTGGCGGGCGACGAGATCCGTCATCGTCTCGGGGTCGGGCCGCTGGCCCGGGTGCAGCACGCAGGTCCCGCCGAACAGCAGCGAGCCGAACAGCTCGAGGCCGAACGCGTCCCAGGACACCGGCGAGCACTGCAGCCACACCTCGCCGGGCCCGAAGATCGCGTACTCCTGGCCCAGGTAGGTCCCGGCCAGCGCACGGTGGGAAGCCGCGACGCCCTTCGGCCGCCCGGTGGAGCCGGACGTGAACATCACGCAGGCCACCGTGTCGGGCCGGACGTCGATGCCGAGGTCCGAGCCGTCGCCAGAGGCGGCCACGATGAGCTCACGGGTCAGTACGAGCCGTGCGCCGGCGGCGGCGATCGCGTCGGCGCGGCGCTGCTCGGGGAACTCCGGGTCAAGCAGGGTGTACCCGGCTCCCGCCTTGAGCACGCCGAGCAGTCCGGCGACGAGGTCGGCCTCGCGCTCGACGTGCACCGCGACGATCGCGCCCGGGAACACCCCTTCGTCCCGGAGATACCGCGCCACCTGGTTGGCTCGCAGGTTCAGTTCGGCGTAGCTCAGTACGTCCTCCCCAGACACCACCGCGGCGGCGGCCGGGGTGCGGCGTACCTGCTGTTCGAACAGCTCGTGCACCGGGATGTCGAGAGCGACTTCCGCCACGACCTGCGGTTCTTCGTGCACCGGGACATCCGGGTCGGCGACCAGCTCGACCAACGCCGTCTGCCATTCCTCACCAAGCGCGGTGAGTGTGGCGGCCTCGAACAGGTCGGTGTCGTACTCGATCCGGCCGCTGAAGCCGGTGCCGTCGTCCTCCACGGACCAGGACAGGTCGAACCGCGACAGCTCGTTGACGTGCAGCCACCGGGACAGCTCCGCGCCGCCGACTGGCAGCGGGCGGGCACCGGCGTTGTGCATCTCGAAGACCAGCTGGAACAACGGGTTCCGGTCGCCGGAGCGCTCCTGGAGCACCCTCCCGGTGATCTCCTCCAGCGGTACGTCCTGGTGCTGGTACCCACCGAGCGCGACCCCGCGGATGTGGTCGAGCAGATCCCGCAGCGTCGCCTCCCGGTCGATGCGGAAACGCAGCGGGATCACGTTGATGAAGTACCCGACCAGCGCGTCGAGCTCCGGCCGGTCGCGAACGCTGACCGGAGTGCCGAAGACCAGGTCGTCCGCGCCACCGCGCCGATGCACGGCCAGGACGAGCCCGGCGAGCAGCACCATGAACGGCGTCGCGTCCGCGGCCCGCGCGAACTCCCGGATCCCCTCGGCGAGGCCGCTGTCCAGGGCGAACCGGTGGTAGCCACCCCGGTGCACGGGCTCGGCCGGGCGGGGGTGATCGGCGACCAAAGCGGCGTGGGTTGGCGCGCCGCGTAGGTGCTCGGCCCAGTAGTCGAGCTGAGTGTCGGCGAGGCCGTTGTCCCGCAGCCAGGTCGCGTAGTCGCAGTACTGCACGGCGAGTTCCGGCAGCCGAGGCGCGCGGTCTTCGATCAGCGCGGTGTAGTACTCGCGCAGTTCACGATCCAGTACGACGAGGGAGCCTTCGTCCCAGATGATGTGGTGGAAGACCAGCACCAGGCTGGCTGTCTCCGCCGACGTTCGCACCAGCCGGGCGCGCAGCAGCGGTCCGGTTGCCAGGTCGAACGGCCGTTGCGCGTCCGTCCGGATCAGTTCTTCGAGCTGGTCGGACGTCGCTTCGGTGATGGTGAACGGGACGTCGAGCCACTCGTGGATCACCTGTCGCGGCAGCGTTTCCGTGGCCTCGAAGGTGGTCCGCAGTGCCTCGTGCCGGTCGACGACCATCTGCAGCGCGTGCCCGAGCAGACGGGCGTCCAGCAGCCCGCTGAACTCGAACACCCACGGCACGTTGTACGTGGACGTACCCGGCTGCCAGCACTCCGCCAGCCAAAGTCCCTGCTGGAACCGGGACAGCGGCGCCTCCACGGCAGAGGTGCGGACCGGGCCGGGCCGCCCGTGTCCGGGGTCGCCGGTGACCTGGTCGTACACCGCGGCGGCGTACTCACCGAGCGTCGGGGCGTCGAAGATCTTGTACGGCGAGACCGGGCCGAACACCTCGAACACCCGGCCCGCCACCCGCACCGCGGTGAGCGAGTCGCCGCCTAGGTGGAAGAAGTTGTCGTCGAGGCTGACCCGCGCCACCCCGAGCACGTCCGCCCAGATCCCGGCGAGCAGCTCCTCGGACGGCGTGCGCGGCGCCACGTAGGTCGTCTCGGCCTGCGTCGGCTCAGGTAGCGCGACCCGGTCCACCTTGCCCGCCGGGGTCAACGGGAGCGCGTCGAGCACGGTCACGCTCGACGGGATCATGTGCTCCGGCAGCGTCTTCTCCAGGAATTCCCGCACCTCGGGATAGCCGGGCGCTGCTGTGATGGCGACGACGTAGGCGGCGAGGCGGAAGCCGTCCTCCGCCGATCCGCGGGCCACCACTGCGCACGCCGAGACGGCCGGATGCGCGGCCAGTGCGTTCTCCACCTCGCCGAGCTCGATCCGGAACCCGCGGATCTTCACCTGGTCGTCCGCACGGCCCAGGAACTCCAGCTCGCCGTTTGCCGTGCGGCGAACGAGATCGCCGGTGCGGTACATCCGGGCGCCGGTGAAGGGGTCGGCCACGAACCGCTCGGCGGTGAGCCCGGGACGGCCGAGATACCCGGCAGCCAGCGCGTTGCCACCGAGGTAAAGCTGCCCCTCCTCGACCGGCTTGAGCGCGTCGTCGAGCACGTACGCGATCCGGTCGCCGACGGGGCCACCGATCGTGACCGGCCGACCCGCCCGGACCTCGTGCACGGTCGAGGTGATCACGGTTTCGGTGGGGCCGTAGGCGTTGAGCAGCCGGATCCCGGTCAGCTCGGTCCAAGCAGCGGCCACCGCCGGGGACAGCCGGTCGCTGCCGGAGATCATGGTGCGCAACGTCGGCGGTACCGCACGACCGCCGCGCACCGCGGCGACGACGTCGTGGAAGTACCCGGCCGCCACATTGGCGACGGTGACGTGCTCATCCTCCAACAGGCGCAGGAATTCCTCGACGGAGAGCAGCTTCGCGTCGGGCACGACCAGGCAGGCCCCGACGGTGAGCGCCGTGGTGATCTGCTCGATCGCGACGTCCACAGTGGACCGTGCGAACTGGAGGACGACGTCGTCGGAGCGCAGCCCGAACCGAGCGCTGATCGCCTCGACGTGCGCGGCCAAGGGACCGTGCGCGACGGCGACCGCCTTGGGCACACCGGTGGTGCCCGAGGTGTGCACCAGGTAAGCCAGCTGCTCAGCCGCCGCGGGTTGAGGGAGCGCTCCACGCGCCGGGAGGTCGGTTCCGTCGAGCACGAGTTTCGCGCCCGCGTCGGAGATGAGGAACTCGTTCCGCTCAGCGGGCGCGGCAGGGTCCAGTGCCAGGTAGACGGCCCCCGCACGCCAGACGGCGAGCAAGCCGGTCACCTGGTCGAACCGGTCCGCGCTCCGGACCGCGACCACGTCGCCGGGCCGCACACCCGCGCCGACCAGCCGGGAGGCCACGTCGGCGGTCAGCTCGTCCAGCTGCCCGTAGGTGAGCTGACGGCTTCCCGACCGCAGGGCGGTCCGGCCCGGCTGACGGGCGGCGATCCGGCCGACGCGCAACGGTACGGCGACGGCCGGACCGGTCAGCTCGCCGAGGTCGAAAGAGTCGATCGTCACGGCCGGATTCTCGTCCTGTACCGACATGATTGGTTCACCCCGAACTGGCCACAATGGACGGACATGGACTGTGTGCTGATGAGAAAACGCTACGGCGCGGAAACGGGCCGGACCGGCAGGTGAAGCGGCAGTTCTGCGGAAGCAACGTCCGCCGGAAACCAGAGGTCTTCCGCCGCCAGCGCGTCCGGGCGGTACTTGCCCAGCGCGCTGATCAGCAGCCGTGACTCCAGCGCGAGGGCGTCCAGTAGCCGAACCAGGCCCTGTCCCCGGTCCTCGTCGACGGCGATCAGCGCAGCCCGGCCCAGAGCGGCCGCGCGGACACCGAGGGCGAGGGCCTTGACCACGCGGGCGCCCTCCCACATCCGGCCACCGGCCAGCAGGCACCCGCCTGGTTCGCCGATCCGCCGGAGGCACTCCGCCAGCGGGACGCCGACGTGGTCCAGGAACGCCGTCGGCGCCCAGCCGGTGCCACCTTCGGCGCCGTCAACTGTGACCGCGTCCGCACCGGCGGTCCAGGCCACCTGCGCGGCTTGGGCGACGTCACGCCCCGGCGGCAGCTTCACCCAGATCCTGGCGCGCGGGAAGTTGTTGCGCATCAAGCGGATCTGCTGCCGGAGGATCTCGTCGGTGAACGTGCCGGGGCTACCCGAGCGCAGCAGGCGTTCGGGTGAGCCGAAGACGTCCGTGACGGCGTACTGGTCGTCGACCCTGGCCGCAGCCGCCGCGTCGAGCAGGGTCATCCCGCCCAGGCCGGGCTTCGCACCCTGCCCCACCTTCAGCTCGAACCCGAGCCTGCCGGAGGCCAGCAGCGGCTCGGCGGCGGGATCGCTGTAGACGAGGTTCCACACCTCGGCGTCGGCGTCCTCGGTGCTCTGCTGGACCACCACCCCGCCGAGCCCGTCTGGCACCTCCTCCAGGTACGCCCGTACGCGGGTGAGCAGGGCGTTGTTCGCGCTCGCCGCGCCTCGGCCATAGCCATTGACCGGCACCACGTTCTCGCCGATGACCATCGGGATGCCGAGCCGCCCGGCCTGACGGCTCGCCGCGACGGCCAGCTCGGTCCCGCCCAACTGGGTGGACCCGAACGCGGACAGGAACACCGGTAACGACGACGCGAAACCGCCGATCCCAGTGGTCAGGTCGACGTCGGAGAACAGCGGCTCCCGACCGAGCTCGATCAGCTTCTCCAGCCGCAGCGGCACGAACACCGGCGGCACGAGCCGGGCTTGGTCCAGCAAGTCGCCGCTCGCGGGGGTACCGCCGAACACCTCCTGCCCGTAGCTCTCCTCCGGCGGGAAAACGGCGGCCGCACCGCGCGCCGCGCGAGCCCGGACTGCCGCTTCCGGGTAGCCGGAAGCACGCACCGCCGTCACGGCGACACCAGCCCTGGGACCTTCGGGTAGGCGTTGACCTGCCACACCGAGTCGAGCCCGGTGAGGAACCGGACAAGCCGTTCGAGGCCCATGCCGAAGCCCGCGCTGGCCGGGATCCCGGCGCGGACCATGTCGAGGTACCAGGCGTACTTGGCTGGATTCTCGCCGGTCTCACGCATCCGGGTGACGATCCGGGCATACTCGGACTCACGCTCGCTGCCACTGACCAGCTCACCGAAACCACCGGGCGCGATGAGGTCGAAGTTGCGCAGGACACCGGGTTCGGTGGTGCTTTCGCGGTCGTAGAACCCGCGTGAGCCCTTGGGGTAGTCGTCGATGAAGAACGGCTGGCCTGCCTTGTGCGACAGCAGTTCCTCGCCCTCCCAGTCGATCTCCGCATCCGGGCTCTGCGGGTGCCCGAGGCCGTGCAGCTGGGCGACCGCGCCCGCATGCGTCGTCCGGCCGAACGGCTCGTCGAGCACCTCCGCCAGCACCGCGAGGTCGCGGCCGAGGCCGGTCAGCTCGTCGGGCACCGTCGCCAGCACGTGCCCGACGACGTGGGTCAGCAGCCGCTCGGCGACGGCCTGGACCTGCGTCCTGGTCGCGCCCGCCACTTCGATGTCGATCTGGTGGAACTCGGCGAGGTGCCGCCGGGTCGAGCAGGTCTCCACCGGCTCCGCCCGGACGTTCGGCGCGATGTAGAAGATCTTGTCGAACGCGAGCAGCGAGGCCTGCTTGTAGAAGATTCCGCTGGTCATCAGCTTGTAGCGGTGCCCGTAGTAGTCGACGTCGAGCTGTTTCGAGCCGCGGACGCCGGGGTCGGTGACCGGGCCGATCACCGGGGGCAGCAGTTCCACGAACCCTTCCGCGCCGAGGAACGCCCTGGTCGCGATGAGCACCTGGTGCTGCACACGCAACGCGCGCTGGGTCGTCGGCGACGCGAGGTGCACGGGCAGGGCCGGGGGCAGCGCGCCCTCGTTCTCGTCGTAGGTGTCGTTCATTCCGCTCCCTGACTCCCTTCGAGCTCGGCCCCGGCCCGGACGGGCAGGGGCGCGTCGAACTTCCGTTCCACATGCGACAGTGCGGAGATGAGCTCCGCCGAACCTGCCCGGCGCTGGTTGCCCGCCCACGCGGGCGGGCTGATCGGCAGCGCACCGGTGGCAGCCCACTGCAGCCGTCCGTCGTCGTCGATGTAGCTGCGAGCGCGACCGGCGTTGTCCGGGTGCAGGCAGTAAGGGATGTCGAGCCTGCCCAGTGCGAACGCGTCGGGCAGTGACTCGGACAGCCGCTCCCCCAGGTCCAGCACGCCGTCCACCAGCGCTGCGGCCTCGGCGTAGATGCCGGTGTCCACAACGGACTCGCCGGGTGGTCGCGTGGTGGCGGCCGCGATTCTGGCCGCCAGTTCGAGCGCGTCGACGTTCTCCTGGACGGTCGGGATCCGGTAGGCCTCGGCGACCGTCTTCACGATCAGCCGGGCCGCGCCGGACCGCACCGCGAGCCGCGCGGCGGCGGCCAGCAGCCGGTTGGCGCCGTCCGGGGACTTCGGGTAGACGCCCATGTAGGCGTAGATCACCACGTGCCAGTCCAAGCCGGGAAGCCGTTCCGTGGCCAGCCGGCGCAACGCGCGCACGGCCTCCTCGTCCTGACCGGCGTCGGTCTGCTGCGCGTAGCTCAGCGACACGCTGCGGAGGCCCTGCTGGGCGAAGAACATCCCCTCCAGCACGCTGATCGCGACGAGCAGGCTCGGCGGGCAAAGCTGGCCGAGCATGCAGCCGCCGAACGTCTCCAGGTGGGGCTCGGCGCCGTTGTCCCGCAACGCCGCGAGCTGGGCGCACGCCTGGACCCAGTGCCGC
>NZ_JAYMZS010000044.1:50801-64644 GCF_035828755.1 Amycolatopsis sp. H20-H5
GGGGTGCGGCTGTAGGGCAGGCAGTACGACACCGGGCCACCCTCGGTGGCGTCGAGACCGGCGGCGATCAGGGTCGCCACGATCTCCTGGGGCCGCGCGGACCCGTGCCGCACCTGGACCGGGAAGTCCAGGCCGTCCAGCACGTCGCGGGTGACCGCGGGGCCATGCGCGATGATCGGGAAGCCGTTGAGGCCGATCCCTTCGGCGAGCGCCTTGGCGGCGGCGGCGTTGTCGCCGACGCGGGTGTAGCTGTCCAGCGTCAACGTCCCGACCGTGCAGGCGGCCGCTTCCCTGGTGCGGATCAGCCCGGCGCGCATGGCCGACGGCGTCGAGAACCCCATCCTCGGCTGCACCACCAGCCTGCCCGCCGCGTGCTCCCGGGCGACGAAACGCCCGAACGGGATGGTCATGACACCTGCCGGACGGCCACGAGGCTGAGGTACCGGCAGAACTCGCCGATGCCGCCGTCGCCGAAGACCCGGTCGAACCCGGCCGTGAGCAGCCGGGTCTCCCAGCCGAGCCCGCGGGCGTCGTCGATGCCGAGTTTGCCGCCGATGACCAGCGGGGTCCTGGCGAGCTCGGGTTCGGCCCGCAGGAGCGGGGCCAGGCGGAGGCCGTCCTGGTAACCGTGTCCGTTCACGCTGCTGATCACCACCAGATCCGGATTCAGGCGCACACATTCGGCGACCACGAGGTCGTCCGGAGTGCAGGCGCCGAGGTTCTCCACGGTGAAGCCGAGCTCCTCGAGCAGCAGGTGCAGGTACACGAGGTTCCAGGTGTGCGCGTCGGAGGCCGTACTGCTGACCACCGCCACCGGGCTAAGTTCCGTCGTCATCGTCAACTCTCAGCTGGACATCGGGTCGGGCCGCGCTCACAACCTAGGTTCGCCCGCCGGGCCGGACCGGCAGTTGCGGCGGCAGGAAGGCGGCGAGAACGCGCGCCGGGCGAAAACTGCCGCCGCACTGCCGCTTCGGCTGCCTTCGGGTGGACCGTCCGCCGCCTAGCGTCGGCTCACGAGCGAACCGGGCTGGTCCACTGTGGATCGTGCCGAGGCCGCGAGCGACGGGAAAGGAAACGCGTGATGGGTTCCGTTGGCGTCAAAGAGTTCCTAGCACTCGACTGGGCGGTCGAGCCCGGTGTACCGGCGACCACCGAGGTGGCCGGGCTCACCGACCTCGCCTCGGCGAAGGCCTGGCTGACCGAGGCGGCACCGGCCCTGCGTGCCGCGCTGCACGAGCACGGCGCGGTGTACCTGCGAGGCCTGCCGATCACGAGCGTCGAGGACTTCGGTCAGGTCCGCGACACGCTCATGCCGGCGCGGACGCCCTACCGCGAGAAGGCCACCCCGCGCAGCGACTTCGGGAACGGGGTCTTCTCGTCGACCGACCTGCCCGCGGCGCAGGCAATCCGGATGCACAACGAGAACAGCTACACCCTGACGTTTCCCGGGTTGCTGATGTTCTCCTGCCTGATTGCCCCGCCCGAGGGCGGTGCGACACCCGTCGCGGACTGCCGAAAGGTGCTGCACGCGCTGCCGCCGTCACTGGTGGCGAAGATGCGGGCACACGGCTGGCTGCTCAACCGCAGCTACTCCGAGCACATCTCCATCGACTGGCAGACCGCGTTCGCGGCGAAGACGCCCGAGGACGTCGAACGCTACTGCGCCGAGAACCTGATCTCCTGCCAGTGGCACGACGACGGGCACCTGCGGACCAGCCAGCGGCGTCCCGGGGTCATCACCCACCCGGTCACCGGCGCCGAAGTCTGGTTCAACCACCTGGCGTTCTGGAACGAGTGGTCACTCGACGAGGAGCTGCGCGAGACGCTGATCGACGAGTTCGGCCGCGACGACTTGCCGTTCAACACCGCGCTGGGCGACGGCACCCCGTTGACCCGCGAAGAGATGGCCGCGCTCGACGCCGCCTACGAGTCGGCGACCATGCGGCAGCGCTGGCAGCCGGGCGACCTGCTGCTCGTCGACAACATCCTGTGCACGCACGGCCGGGACCCGTTCCGCGGCAACCGCAAGATCGTGGTCGCGATGGGCGAGCCGGTCGACGTCGTCGACTGCGCGCCCACCGTGCAGCCCGCCGAGAAGGCGGTCCGCTGATGTCGGAAGACCTGCTCGCCCGCTTCCAGGAGGCGGTCCGCCGCGATCCCGGCCGGATCGCGGTCCGGGACACGGCAGCCAAACTGAGCTTCGCCGAGCTGGACCGCCGCACAGCAACGCTGGCAGGCGCGCTGCGGTCGCGCGGCATCGGCCGTGGTGACCGCGTCGGCGTCAGCCTCGGCCGGAGCGTCGACCTCGTGGTCGCGCTGCTCGCCGTCTGGCGCACCGGTGCCGCGTACGTGCCGCTGGACCCCGGCTATCCGGCCGGCCGCCTCGCCTACATGGCCGAGGATTCAGGCATCAGTGTCCTGCTGGCGACCGGCACTCCCACCTGGCTTCCGTCCACTGTGGACGTCCTCGCACCGGACGCCGAGGCGACGGCCGCGGAGGACATAGCGGTATCCGCGCTGGACCCGGCCTACGTGATCTACACCTCCGGTTCGACGGGCAAGCCCAAGGGCGTCCAGGCCCACCGCGGCGCGGTCGCGTCGCTGGTCACCGCGCTGGAGCGGGTCGGGATGTACGCACCGTGCCAGCGGGTCGTCGCCTGGAACGCCAGCATGTCCTTCGACGCCTCGGTGCAGCAGTGGGCCCGCGTGTGCCGCGGCGACACCGTGATCGTGCTCGACCAGGAGCACCGCACGGACCCCGCGCGGCTGGTGGACTGGCTCGACGAATGCGCGGTCACCGACCTCGACCTGACGCCCTCGCACTGGACGGTGCTGCGGGAGCACCTGTTGCCCGGCAGCGCGGACGGCCGGGTCCTGCGGTTGTTCGTCGGCGGGGAGCCGATCGCGGAACCCGTCTGGCATGAGCTCGCCGCGGCGAGTGCCGACGGCAACCTCGAAGCGCTCAACCTGTACGGCCCCACCGAATGCACGGTGGACGCCACGGCGACCTGGATCACCGAGGTCGGCGGCCCGCACATCGGCACGCCGCTGCCGGGCATCCGGGCGCACGTGCTGGACGAGTCGCTCCGGCCGGTCCAAAACGGCGAGCTTTACCTGTCCGGCCCCAGGCTGGCCGCGGGGTATCTCGATCGGCCGGGACTGACCGCGCAGCGGTTCGTCGCCGACCCGTTCGGCGAACCCGGCACCCGGCTCTACCGGACCGGCGACCAGGTCCGCTGGTCACCGGAAGGCGTCCTGGAGTTCACCGGGCGCGTCGACCGCCAGGTCAAGCTGCGCGGCTACCGCGTCGAGCTCGGCGAGATCGAGTCGGTGCTGCGGCGTTGTCCCGGAGTGACCGCCGCGGCGGTGCTGCTGCGCGACGACGAAACGATCGGACAACGGCTGGTCGCCTACTACGTCGCCGCCGACGACACCGTGCGGGATGCCGCCGCCGAGGCCCTGCCGGAGTTCATGATCCCGGCGGAGTTCGTCAAGATCGACGCCCTGCCCCTGACTCCGAACGGCAAGCTGGACACCGCCGCGCTGCCCGCACCGGAAGCCACGGCCGTCGGGGTTGAGCCGTCCGGCGAGGTCGAGGAACTGATCGCGGGTGTCTGGTCGGAGGTGCTCGGCCGGGACCGGATCAGTGCCGACGACGACTTCTTCGCGCTCGGCGGGCATTCACTGGTCGCACTGCGCGTGGTGGCTCGGCTGAAAAAGAACTTCGGGGTACCGGTGTCCACCAAGGACGTCTACCGGCATCCGCGACTGTCCGACCTCGCCCGGCACGTCTCCGTGCTCGCGGCCGGTTGAAAGGACCCGACCATGGACAACCTCCACAACATCGTCGTCTGCGCCAAGCCGAACCCCCAGGCGACGAGAACCCTCGTCTGCCTGGGGTTCTGCGGCGGCGGCTCGGGCCCGTACCTGCCATGGGCGGACGTGCTCCCGCCGGACGTCGAACTGGCCACCATCTGCTACCCCGGCCGGGACGGCCGGTTCCTCGACGACTACGCCGAGGACTGGGACGCGCTCGCCGAGGACGCGACCTCGGCCGTACTCGCCGCGGCCACGGTGCGCCCTTATGTCCTGTTCGGACACAGCATGGGCGGCTGGATGGCCTTCGACGTCGCCAACCGGCTCGAACAGCGCGACGGTCGGCTGCCCGAGGCGCTGGTCGTCTCGTCGGCGAACGCGCCGAGCCGTGGCCTGACACCGCGGGACATATTCCCCGCCCAGCACGACACGAACGAGCAACTGCTCGACTGGATGCGCACCAACGGACTGCTGCCCGGCTACGTCCTCGACGACCCCGAACTGCGGGAGATGGCGCTGGAACTGATGCGCGCCGACATCCGAGTCCGTGACACCTTCGGCTACACCGAAGGCACCGGGGTGAGCGTGCCGCTGCAAGTGCTGACCGGGGCCGACGACGACGTGATCGTCGCGGACACGGCCGAGCAGTGGCGGGCGCTGGCGCGCGGGGGCTACCAGCACGTCGAACTGCCCGGCGGGCACTTCTACACGCCCGAGATCTGGCGGACGCTGCCGTCGTTCATCAACGCGCTCGCTCCGCTACTGGCAGGGCATTGACAGATGCCTCTGAAGGCCACCATGAGAGACTCTAACGCCCTCATGGTGGCCTTCAGAGGCATCAAAATCGGTCGGCCGCGTCCCAGAACGGGTGGTAGCGAGGCTCGTCCAGGTAGCTACTCCGACGGCATCCGCGGCACGGACGAGGACCGCGTCGGGCCCGCTGCGGCTGGTGGGCTCCGGCGTCGCCGCGCCGAAATCCGTGCTGACAGCGGCGCTCGCCGCGCCGGGCCTGGCCGGTGTGCTCGGGCTACTGCTCGTCGCGCTCAGCGGGCACTGGTGGCTGTTGGCCATGGGCGCGGCGTGCCTTCTCGCGTGACTGACGGGGACTTTCACGCGGTCTGTCCTGGTGAAGGGGACTTTTGCAAGGTTGAGTTGAGCGAAGGTCCCCCCTTCAGTCGCGACCTCAGGTTTGCCGTGTGCCCTGATGGGAGCCTTCACGGCGTTTAACGCTGTCATGGTGGCCTTCAGGGGCACGTGTGAAACGGTCGTGGCGGTATGAAACGGGCGAATGGGTAGACTTTTCGTCCTTTGTGGAGGGTAGGCGGCTTCGAAGGACAGGCGCCCGAGGCTTCGAGCGGCGGCTACTGCGACAGTTCTCAGACGCGTTCTGAGAACCGTCAGGCACCCGAGCGCGGCGACGACCTACTTCGGCGCCTGGAAGCCGCCGATCTCCTGCTCGAGCAGTTCGGCCAGCCGCAGCGGGGTGCGGTCCTCGAACATCGGACCGACGAGCTGCACTCCCACCGGCAGGCCCTCGGCGGACCGGCCCGCTGGGATGGCGGTGGCGGGCAGGCCGGGCATGGTGGCCAGACCGGCCCAGACGAGCTGGTCGAGGTACGGGTACTCGACGCCGTCGATGTCGATCCGCCGTTCCAGCAGATCGGGGTTGTGGTCGTGCGGGAACGCGGGAGTGGGCGTGATCGGGCACACCACGGCATCGAACTCGGCGAAGAGCTGCCGCCAGCCGTGGCGGTGGAGTTCGCGACGGTTGGTCGCCTCGAGCCAGTCGCGGTGGCTGAACGTCACGCCGCGCAGCCGCGCGGCGTCAAGGCTATGGTCGTCCGCGCTCAGTCCGGCGGCGCGGGTCCGCAGCTGCTCGTACACCTCGGCGGGGAGACTTCCGGCGACGCCCGAAAAGTGCAACTGCGCGTAGATCATCGCGGCTTCGGTCAGCTCAGGAAGCAGCTGACTGTGCCGTTCGACGCGAGCGCCACCATCGGCGAGCGCGTCGGCCACCCGGTGCACGCCCGCCCGCACGGCGGCCCCGGTCGGGATGAGCGGGTGATCGTCGAGGACCAAGACCCGGAAGTCGCGGAGCCGCTGGTGACGCGCGGGCGGCAGGGTCAAATCGTGCGCCACGCCGAGCGTCAGCGGATCCGGTCCGGCCATCACGTCGAGCAGGAGCGTGAGGTCGCGGGCGCTGCGTGCCATCGGACCCACGACGGCCAGGTCGAGGTCGACCGGCAAAGCCGGCGCGGTCGGCGGGACCATACCGCGGTTCGCCGCCAGCCCGAGTGTCGGCTTGTGTGCGTAGACGCCGCAGAAATGCGCGGGAACGCGCAACGAGCCGCCGATGTCAGAGCCGATGGACAGCGCACCGAACCCGGCCACCAGTGCCGCCGCCGATCCGCCGGAGGATCCACCCGCTGTGCGGTCGTGATCCCACGGGTTGTTGGTGGTGCCGTAGATCTCGTTGAAGCTCTGGATGTCTCGCAGTCCCAACGGCACGTTGGTCTTGCCGAGCACCACCGCGCCGGCGGCCTTGAGCAGTGACACCTGTACCGCGTCCTCGTCAGGCACGAAGTTCTCGTGCGGCGGCATTCCCCAGGTCGTGGGCAGTCCGGCGATGTCGTGGGACTCCTTGACCGTCACCGGAATACCGAGCAGCGGCCGATCCTCGCCGCGGGCGCGCGCCTGGTCGGCGTCGCGGGCGGCGGCCCGCGCACGGTCGAAGTCCGGCACACAGACCGCGTTGATCACCTTGTCGTCCCGCTCGATCCGAGCGATCGCCTCGTCGGTCAACTCCACCGACGTCACTTCACCGGCGCGCAACGCAGCCGCGAGCTCTTCTGCTGTCTGAAAATTCCACTCCATGAATTCGACGCTATCGGCCTGCCGCACAGGCCACGAAATGCCGCTTCGCGCAACGGGATCGAGGTCTCGCCGTCATGGGCCCCGGACAGGCCGGTGACGATCCGACCACCCGCCGGCGAGTTGAGTAGTTGCACGGATCCGCCGACGCCGTGGAAGCGGCAGGCTCTGCAGGCATGGCCAACGAACCGCGCGTTTCAGACCTGCCCGCCACCGACCTGACCGTGCCGGGCAGGCGGCACCAGGCGATGACCGGCGCGCTGCACGGGCTGATCGCCTGGCCGGTGCTGGCGATCGTGATGATGCTGATCGGCTGGATCGGCCTGTCGGGCAGCACCCACCTCGACGGCACCGCGGTGTTTTTCCTGTTCCTGCTGATGGCACCGCTGAGGTACGGGCTCTACGCCTGGCCCGTCGTGGTCGCCGTGGCCGCCGCGGTGGCGGCGTTCGGACCGGCACGACGGGCTCGTCGCCGGGGGTGGATCGTCGCCGTCACCGCGATCGCGGTGCTCCCGGTCGCGTTCGTCGCTTTGCTGAGCCTCGGATCGTGACCGGCCATGATGATGCCTGCCGGTTCGCACCGAGACACGGTGTTTACCTGCTGGTGGTGCCGCACAACGCGGCGCGGGCGAGCGTGACCTTCGCGACCGCGATCTTCTGCTGCGCCGTGTAGTCGGCGTAGTCGACAGCCGGCCACCGCAGCCCTGCCTCCATCAGGGGCGCGACATTCTTGAGCCGCTCGTTGTACTCGCTTTGCCGCAGCAGCCGGGGAAACAAGTGCCCCACCCGGGACGGGGCGGCCCGTAACCAGTGGTGTTCTTCGTTGTAGCGCAACAGCACCTGCGCCACCGACAGCCACACCAGTTCCGCGTCGGTGACCACTGGTGGGCGGCCCGGTCCCCGGCGGCGGGTTCCTTGCGCCGGGATGATCCGATCTTCCAGCTCGACGCAGAGTGTGATCAGAAGGGTGTCCAAGTCGGCATCCACTCGGCCTCCAAGGTCGATGTTGGGTTGCAACGCCGATCATGGACGCCCTTCGCTACGTGATCACGCACCCCGGCACACGTGTCGCCACCAGCACCGAAACACCGGTCAACGATCTAGAACTCGTCGGCGTGGGTCAGTTCCTGCTCGAAGGCGTCCGCCTGGGTCGCGAGCAGCCTGAGCGGAGGCTCGAACTCCTCCCGCACGCCCAGGTCGGTCAGCGGCATGGCGTGCTTCAGGAGCGCGACGCCGTCGACCACCGCGGCGCCGCCGACGGGCGCCGTGCCGGCGAGTTTGAGCAGGCTCGCCGTGTCGATCGACTTCGCCCAGCCGACCGGCGAGGAGATCTCGATCCACGCCGTGCCGCCGACCTCGGGCAGCTTGCGCACGGAGACCTGCTGGGTGCGGTCCCCCTCGAGGCCCAGACGGAAACGCAGCCAGGTGTCCGACTCTTCCAGCACCTCGTGCCGGGCCCGGACAAAGTTGACCACGTCGGTCCAGATCGTCACGCTCGTCACCTCTCGCATCACCGGTTCACACTCGACGCGAGCATCTCACACCAGCCGTCCACCGTGCCGGAGCCGAGCGCGATGGACGGCCTTGGGTCACGAACCGGGCTTTTTCTTCTTCTCGGCGCAGAAGCTGTCCCAGTCGGCGACCCGGATGATCGGGGCGGCCCCCGCCGACTCGCCCCGGCCGGACGAGGTGGTGACGAAGGCGAGTCCCTGCACGCAAACCCGCGCCACGTTGGGGAAGTTGTCCGCGTTGCGGTAGACATCGACGTAATCGACGTCGCCGATGAAATCCGGTGCCGCGGCCAGCGGGGCGATCGGCTTTCTGCGCATCGGAACCTCACGTTCTCGTCGGGGGCTCTGGCCCGGACATCTCACGAGGCCACGTTCCCAGAATGATCCCCCACCGAGCGGCTACCCGGCCGGTTCCTGTCACCTCGTTCAGACCGGGCGCCGACGTTTTTTTCAGCAGTACCACCGCGACGCCGAGCACTGCCGGGACAAGACAAGGCGGACAGAAAGCCCGTTTCGGCCGTTCCGGCGCAGAGCGCACTTTCCGTCGTGATGTTGGTGAATTACCTACTTTCTGACGGTGTGGCCACCCGTACGGGTATGTGAACCTCCGTAAAGATCACTTCAAGTGACCAAAACTTTTGTGGAGGTACGTGAGTGTCACGCAATCGAGTCATTACAGGTGCGGTGGTTGCCGGTGCGGCAGCCGTCGTACTGGCGACCACCGTGCTCAGTGCTCCGGCTCAGGCCATCACCGCGCAGCCCTCGCTGCTGCAGGCGCGCTCGACGGCGATGCCATTCGGCAGCGTCCAGCGTTACCAGCAGGAGTTCGCCGGCGTGCCGGTGTTCGGCGGCCAGATCGTGAAGACCCTGAATCGCGCGGGCCAGGTCATCGCCACGCACGGTAAGACCACCGCGAAGACCACGGGGCAGTTCCCCGCGAGTGACGCCGGAGCCGCGGCCGCCGCCATCGGCGACGTCGTCAAGCGCACCGGCCTGCCTTCGAGCGGGCTGCGCGCCGACGCCGCCAAGCCGTACTGGTACGACGCCACGCTCGGTGGCGCGCGCGGCGAATCGGTCGCCGTGCCCACCTACCAGGTCGTCGTCCACGGCAAACAGCTCGAGGACAAGTGGACCGAGGTCGTTGACGCGCGCAGCCGGCAGGTCCTCGCGTCCTGGTCGGAGACCCGCGAAGCGGTGAACCGCGACGTCTGCGACGCGAACCGCACCGTGGTCGGCGGCAGCAACGACTCGGTGCGATGCGGCACCTCGTTCAAGGTCGACCGCGCGGAGGGTGGCGCGGAATCCAGCGTCGCCGACGTCAACAACGTCTACACCTTCTTCGGGCAGGCGTCCGACTTCTACTCGAAGTACGTCGCGACGGACCTGACCGGCCTGATCGGCGCCGACTACGGCGACGGCACCGGCAAGGCGCTGCGCGGCACCGTCCGCATCTGCGTCCAGGGCCAGTGCCCGTACGCCAACGCATTCTGGGACGGCGAGCAGATGGCCTTCGGCGAAGGCGTCACGACCGACGACATCACCGGGCACGAGCTGACCCACGGCGTCACGCAGCAGACGTCCGGTCTCAGCGGCGGCCAGGCGGACTCGATCAACGAGGGCCTCTCCGACGTGTTCGGCAAGTTCATCGGCATCACGTCCAACGACCCCAACGACACCGGCGCCAACCGCTGGCTGCTCGGCTCGGGCTCCTCGCTGGGCGCGATCCGGAACATGAAGGACCCGCGTTCGTCGAAGAAGGCGCAGCCCGACATGGTCAACGGTCCCGGCTGGACCACCGACAACCCGGACGTGCACATCAACGACGGGGTCGTCAACAAGACCGACTACCTGATCACCGACGGCGACACGTTCAACGGGCAGACCGTGAAGGGGCTCGGGCTGGACAAGTCGGTCCAGATCTGGTGGGGCGTCGAGAACACGCTGACCCCCAGCGCCACCTTCAAGGACGTCGGCGCCGCGCTCAACTCGTCCTGCTCCGCACTGGCGCAGGCGGGCACCGGGGGCATCACCGCGGACGACTGCACCCAGGTCGCCAACGCGGTCCTCGCCACCCAGCTCGCGCAGGATCCCAGCTAAGTAGCGACTGCCCCTGAAGGCCACCATCACGGCGTCTAACGCCGTGATGGTGGCCTTCAGGGGCAACTAAAAAGCCGTGCTCGTGCTGGCTTCCGGCACGATGGGCACCACGCTGCACGAGGCGGCGCACGGCCTGGCCGTCACCCGCGACATCGTCGACGTCAGCGACGGGCGCTACCACAACAAGAGGTTCGTCGCGCTGGCCACGGAAATGGGCATGGAGGTCGGCAAGGAGGACCGCACGGGCTGGTCGCAGACCAGCGTCCCGGCCGCGACCGTCTCGGCGTATCGCGACCACCTCACGCTGCTCGAAGACGCGCTGACGGGCTGGCGGCACAGCGAAGCCGAAGTCGTCCGGCTCCACACTCCCCCGCCGCCGCCACCCGGCCCCGCTCCCCCGCATCAACCTCGGACCGGTCGACGGCCGCGGCGCGCACCGCGGCGGCGGCAACTACATTCCCGTCGTCTGTCGCTGCGGGCCCAAACCCCGCCGTTTCCGCATCGCCCGATCCGTGTACGAGCTGGGCGAGATCACGTGCGGCGAGTGCGGCGCGCCGTTCAGCGAAGCGGGCTGATCACACCCGGCATGCACGGTCTGGGCACGCGCGACGTCCTGGACAGCGGCCTGTCCAGCTGTGGGTCTGCTGAAGGAAGGCGCCACGAGGTCGCCGCCGGACGTCACCGCACGCGACGATCGGCTCATGGTGGCACTCACGGAACGCGCGGCGGTGCGGCGGCTCCACGACCGGTTCGGCTTCGGGCCGCGGGCCGGGGACCTCGACCGCGGCTTCGACGAGACGCTGTCGAGGCTGTTGGGCGGCGGGGACGACGCGGGCGCGAAGGCGACACCGCCGCCTCAGGTGGGCGCGCCGCCCGCTCGGCCGAAGAAACAGGACAAGGCCGACAAGACGGCCAAGCAGCAGGCGAACAAACAGCTTCAGACGCAGGCCACCGACGTGGGACTGTGGTGGCTCGATCGCATGGTCGCTGCCGACGTCGCCTCGGTCGAACGGCTGACCTGGTTCTGGCACGGGCATTTCGCGACCAGCGAGCAGAAGGTACGCAGCCCGGAGCTGATGCTGACCCAGAACCAGACCCAACGCGGCCTCGCTCTGGGCAGCTTCACGCAGCTCGCGCAGGCGATGATCGTCGATCCCGCGCTGCTGCTGTGGCTCGATGGCGGCAAGAACAAAGCCGGTTCCCCCAACGAGAACCTCGCCAGGGAGTTCATGGAGCTATTCGCGCTAGGCGTGGGGCACTACAACGAGAACGACGTCCGCGAGGCGGCCCGCGCCCTGACCGGCTGGACCGCCGGCCGCGACACCACCACGGCCAAGCTGGTCCCGAAACGGCACGACGACAAGACCAAGCAGATCCTCGGCAGCACCGGGGACTTCGACGCGAAGTCCTTTGTGGATCTCGTGCTGGGCAGGCCGGACTCGGCGCGGTTCGTGGTCGGCCGGGTGTGGTTCCGGCTGGTCTCGGCCGCGCCGCCTCCCACCGACGTGCTGAACCGGCTGGTCGCGGCCTACGGCGGCGCCCGCGACGTCCGCGCGCTGCTGAAGGCGATCGCCGCCGAACCCGCGTTCCGGGACAGCGCCACGTCGCTGGTGAAACAGCCGGTCGAGTGGCTGGCCGGGCTGCTGCGGGCATTGAAAGTCCGGCCGGCCGACTTCGACGACAAGACGAAGGGCCAGCTGCTGGCCGGGCTTCGCGGGATGGGGCAGGTGCCGTTCCAGCCGCCGAGCGTCGGTGGCTGGGCCGCCGGAGGTGCGTGGCTGACGACGTCGGCCGGGGTCGCTCGCCTTCACCTGGCGCAGCTGGTCACCGAGCACGCGGACCTGGGCGGGCTGGAAGCGGCCCGCGACCGGCCGGCGGTGCTGGCCGACGCTCTCGGCGTCGACGGATGGTCAGACCGGACCCGGGCCGCGCTGGCCGGGGTCGCCGGAGACGTCAGGCAACTGTCCACTGTGGCTGCATGTGCCCCCGAGTACGTTGTGAGCGGGTAGGACGATGAACAAGCTGACTCGACGCAGGTTTCTCGTCGCCAGCGGGGTCACCGCGGCCGGCGCGCTCGCCGCGGGCGCCACGCAGGTCGACTGGTCGCAGCTGATGACCGCCGCCGCGCAGACCCCTCTCGATCCGAACGCCGGTGTGCTCGTCGTGGTCACGCTCTACGGCGGAAACGACGGCCTGAACACGGTGATCCCCGCTGGTGACAGTGCCTATCAAAACGCCCGGCCCGAGCTCGCGTACAAGCCGGAAGAGGTCCTCGACCTCGGCGAGGGGCTCGGTCTCAACCCCGGGCTGAAGGGGTTGAAAGGCTTATGGGACAACAAAGAGCTCGCGATCGTGCGAGGCGTCGGCTATCCGAAACCGGACCACAGTCACTTCCGGTCGATGGCGATCTGGCAGACCGCGTCCCCGGAGACCTCGGTGCCGACAGGCTGGCTCGGCCGCTGGCTCGACGCCTCCGGGAGCGACCCGCTGCGCGCGGTGTCGGTCGAGCCCGTGCTGCCACCGCTGCTGGCGGGCGCGCAGACGGCGGCGGCGTCCCTGCCCGTCGGGGGACTCGCGCTGCCGCCGGGCAAGCTCGGCCAGTCGTTCGAAGGGCTCGGCGGCGCCCAGCCCGGTGAGGGTTTCTGGCAGGCCAAGGCCGCGCACTCGGTGGCCGACCTGCACAACGCGGTCCGGGTGCTGGGCGGCGCGAGCCACCAGGACCAGCAGGGGAAGGCCAAGAAGGGCGAGCTGTCCGCGCAGCTCGATGTCGTCGCCGGGCTGATCGAGGCCGGGGTCCCGACCCGCGCGTACTCGGTGTCGCTGGGCGGGTTCGACACCCACGCCGACGAACGCGACACGCAGCAACGGCTGCTGACCGAACTCGACGGCGCGCTGGCCCCGTTCGTGCAACGGCTGGGCCGGACCGATCGCGGCAAGCAGGCGGTCGTCATGGTCTATTCGGAGTTCGGGCGACGGGTCACCGCCAATGCCAGCCAGGGCACCGACCACGGCACGGCCGGGCCGCTGTTCGTGCTCGGCAACGGGGTGCGGGGCGGTTTCCACGGCGCGGAACCCAGTCTCGCCGACCTCGACGCGGGCGATCTCAAGCAGACGGTCGATTTCCGCGACGTCTACGCCACGATGCTGGAGAACGTCCTCGGCACCGACCCCGGCAAGGTCCTGCCCGGCCACAACGGACGGGTCGCGAACCTGCTCGCCTGACACCGGGGTTCCCTCGCCGACGAAACGTCGTCGGGCGGGAGGTCGTCGGGCGGGGGTCAGAGTGGGGTCAGGCCGGTCAGCCGGAAGGCTGCTCCACCACTGGGCGCCGTCTCACAATGGAGGTCGCCGCCGTGGGCGCGGGCGAATCCCCTGGCGATGGCCAGCCCCAGTCCGGCGCCGCCCGCGCCGCGGTCGCGGGCCTGGTCCAGCCGGACGAGCCGGTCGAACACCCGCTCGCGGTCCTGGGGTGACACCCCAGGGCCGGTGTCGGCGACCGTCACCCCGGTGGCGTCCACGGCGATCGTCAACGCGCCGCGCCGGTCCAT
>NZ_JAYMZS010000045.1:0-63802 GCF_035828755.1 Amycolatopsis sp. H20-H5
ATCGCCGCTGTCGAGCGTGTCGTCGGTTAGCTGATGACCGCTCCGAAGGTCGGCGCCGTGGTGGACCCGTTCCAGGCTCAGACGGTCTCCCCCGACGGCCGGGTCGCGCTCGCTCAGGTGAGCTACCTGGTCAAGGGTTTCGAACTCACGGCCGAGGACCGGCAGGCGCTGATGGCGTCGGCCAAGGTCGGGCAGCAGGCGGGTCTCGACGTCCAGTTCGGCGGCGATGCGGTCCAGGGCGCTCCGGCGACCGGCGCCACCGAAGGCCTCGGCGTCGCTGTCGCGGCCGTCGTGCTCGTCATCACCTTCGGTTCGCTGATCGCCGCCGGGATCCCGCTGCTGACCGCGCTCATCGGCGTCGGCATCGGCATGGCGGGCATCATGCTGGCCTCGGGCTCGCTCGAGCTGAACTCCAACACCCCGGTGCTCGCGCTGATGATCGGGCTCGCGGTCGGCATCGACTACGCGCTGTTCATCGTTTCGCGCTATCGGCACGAACTGGCGAACGGGCGAGAACCCGAGGAGGCGGCCGGGCGTGCCGCCGGCACCGCGGGTTCCGCCGTGGTGTTCGCCGGGCTGACCGTCATCATCGCGCTGGCGGGGCTGACCGTCATCGGCATCCCGTTCCTCGCCCAGATGGGCATCGCCGCCGCGATCACCGTCGCCATCGCCGTGCTCATCGCGCTCACCCTGCTGCCCGCCATCCTCGGTTTCGCCGGTAAGCGGGCGGCCGGTGGCCGTATCCGCGTCCGCCGCGCGGCGAGCGACACCACGCACGGCGAGCGCTGGGCCCGGTTCGTGGCCCGCCGCCGGGTGCCGGTGCTCGTGGCCGCGATCGCCGGGCTGGCGATCATCGCGCTGCCCGCGACCGGCATGCAGCTCGGCCTGCCCAACGACAGCACGGCCGCGCCGGAGTCGACCCAGCACAAGGCGTACGAGCTGGTCAGCCAGGGCTTCGGCGAAGGCGCGAACGGCCCGCTCATGGTCGTCGTCGACACCGGCACGAGCGGTAACCGGCAGCAGGCGCTGGCCGACGCCGCGGCCCGGATCGCCAAGCTCCCGGACGTCGCGGCGGTCACCCCGCCGAAGGTCAATCCGTCGGGCGACACGGCGCTGCTGACGGTGATCCCGAAGAGCGGTCCGAGCAGCAAGCAGACCGAGGACCTGGTGTCCGCGATCCGCGCGCAGTCGGGCCAGTTGCGGAGCACGACCGGCGCGAGCCTCGCGGTGACCGGGCAGACGGCGGCGAACATCGACGTCTCGGAGAAGCTGTCCGACGCGATGCTGCCGTATCTGGCGCTGATCGTCGGGCTCGCGTTCATCCTGCTGATGCTGGTGTTCCGCTCGGTCGTGGTGCCGCTGAAGGCGACGCTCGGCTTCCTCGGCTCAGTGGTGGCGACGTTCGGCGCGGTGGTCGCGGTGTTCCAGTGGGGCTGGCTGAACGACCTGCTCGGCGTGGCCTCGACCGGTCCGATCATGAGCATGCTGCCGATCCTCTTGATCGGCGTCCTGTTCGGCCTGGCAATGGACTACCAGGTCTTCCTGGTGACCCGCATGCGCGAAGAGCACGTACACGGCGCCGACCCCCAGCAGGCAATGGTGACCGGCTTCCGCCACGGCTCCCGCGTGGTCGTGGCCGCGGCGCTGATCATGATCAGCGTGTTCGCCGGGTTCGTACTGGCGGAGTCGACGCTGATCCAGTCCATCGGCTTCGCACTGGCCTTCGGCGTAATGATCGACGCATTCGTGGTCCGCATGACAATCGTCCCAGCAGTAATGTCCCTCCTCGGCAAAGGCGCCTGGTGGCTACCAAACTGGCTCGACAAGATCCTCCCGAACGTAGACGTAGAGGGCGAGCAACTCACCAAGCAGCTAGACACCCCAAACGACCCGGAGGACCGAAAGCTAGTCTCCTCCACCCGCTAAAAGTGTCATGAAAGGGTCTTTCAGGGCAAAAATTGCCCTGAAAGACCCTTTCATGACACTCGCCCCAACACACACAACAAAAACCCAACAACAGCAGTCCGCCCCAACCACAGCGTCTCCGCGAGCTTTGCGAGTGGAGACTTCACCGCCGCGCGCCCTCTTTCAGGCCCGCCAGGGCCTCCCAACTCGCGACGGCAGGTCGCCCCCCTACAAACAAAAGCCGCACCTACGCTGGAAGTCAGGGGCGACCTGGCGGCGCGAGTTTGTAAGCGCGCTGGCCAAAAAACACAGGCTTCTAGCCGCACCTCAGGACGCAACCAAAAACTACCCGTTCAACCAGACAACAGCCCCGCCAACAGCCAGCACAGCAGCCACCCCCAGCAACCCGGCCATGAACTTGGCCGTCTTCCAAGTCGTGTATACCCCGCCGATCAGGAACCCGCCGAGCGCGAGCAGCAGGACCGCGACCACTTCCTTGCTCACAGCACACCTTTCGTGGACGGAATCCCGCCCGCACGCGGATCCGGCTCGGTCGCCGCCCGCAACGCCCTGGCGACAGCCTTGTACTCGGCCTCGGCGATGTGGTGCGGATCCCGGCCGTGCAGCACGCGAACGTGCAGTGCGATCTGGGCGTGGAACGACAGCGAGTCGAACACATGCCGCGTCAGCACGAACGGGTAGTTGCCGCCGATGGTAAAAGCGTTGAACTGCTCCGGCTCCCCGAGATGCACGCAATACGGCCGCCCGGAGACGTCGATGGCGGCGTGGGCGAGGGTCTCGTCCATCGGGATCCACGCGTCGCCGAACCGGCGGATGCCGCTTTTGTCGCCCAGTGCCTGGCGCAGTGCCTGGCCGAGCACGATCGCGGTGTCCTCGACGACGTGGTGCGCGTCGATGTGGAGGTCGCCGGTCGCCTCGACTTTGAGGTCCAGCGAGCCGTGCACGCCGAACGCGGTGAGCATGTGGTCGTAGAACGGGACCCCGGTGGAGATCTCGACCTGCCCGGTGCCGTCCAGGTCCAGCTGGACGGAGATGGCGGACTCTTTGGTGGTGCGATCCACCTTGCCGATACGGCTCATCGCGGCACTTCCTTGCTCGCCTCGAGAAAGGCGTCGTTCTCTTCGGGCGTCCCGATGCTCACCCGCAGGTGGGCCTCGATACCGACGTCCCTGATCAGTACACCTTTGTCCACATAGGACTTCCAACTGGCGGGCGCGTCCTCGAACCGTCCGAACAGGACGAAGTTGGCGTCACTCGGCACCGGGGTAAACCCCAGACCCAGCAACGATTCCACCACCCTGTCACGCTCGGCGGCGAGCTTCGCGACCGAGCCGAGAGTGGCGTCGGCGTGACGCAACGCGGCACGCGCGGCGGCCTGCGTCAGGCTCGAGAGGTGGTACGGCAGCCGGACGAGCTGCAGCGCGTCGACGACGGCGGGCGCGGCGGCGAGATATCCGAGCCGTCCGCCGGCGAAGGCGAACGCCTTGCTCATGGTGCGCGAAACGATCAGCTTCGCCGGGTACTCCTCGAGCAGCGCGACGGCGCTGGGCTGCGAAGAGAACTCCGCGTACGCCTCGTCGACCACCACGACGCCCGGCGCCTCGTCGAGCACGCCGCGCAGCTCGACGAGCGGGATCGACCCGCCCGTGGGGTTGTTGGGGCTGGTGACGAACACGACGTCCGGGCGGCGCTCGCGCACGAGCTCCGCGGCCCGCGCGGTGTCGAGGGAGAAGTCCGCGCGGCGCGGCGCGGGCACCCAGTCCGTGCGGGTCCCGGCGGCGATGATCGGGTGCATCGAGTACGACGGCTCGAAGCCGAGCGCCGACCGGCCGGGGCCGCCGAAGGCCTGGAGGATCTGCTGCAGGATCTCGTTGGATCCGTTGGCGGCCCACACATTCGCCTCGCTGAGCACCACGCGCGTCGACACCGTGAGATAGTCCGCGAGGTCCTGGCGCAATGCCACGGCGTCCCGATCCGGGTACCGGTGCAGCGAGGCCGCCTCGCGCCGGATCGCGTCGGCGACGTCGTCGACGAGCGCGGCGGGCGGCGGGTACGGGTTTTCGTTGGTGTTGAGCCGCACCGGCACGTCCAGCTGCGGCGCGCCGTACGGGGTCTTGCCCCGCAGGTCCTCGCGCAGCGGCAGCTGGCCGAGCGTGACATCCTCACCCGGGATCATGAGCGCTCCCCTTCGAACCGCGCCGTGACGGCCTCGCCGTGCGCGGGCAGATCCTCGGCGTTGGCGAGCGCGACGACGCGGCCCGCGATCTCGCGCAACGCTTCCTCGTTGTAGTCGATCACGTGGATGCCCTTGAGGAAGCTCTGCACCGACAGGCCCGAGGAGTGCCGCGCGAACCCGCCGGTCGGCAGGACGTGGTTCGATCCGGCGCAGTAGTCGCCGAGCGAGACCGGCGCGTACGCCCCGACGAAGATCGCCCCGGCGTTGCGCACGCGAGCGGCGACCGCGCGGGCGTCGGCGGTCTGGATCTCCAGGTGCTCGGCCGCGTAGGCGTCCACGACACGGAGCCCGTCATCCACAGTGGACACCAGGATGACGCCGGACTGCTTGCCGCCCAAGGCTTCCGAGACCCGCTCGGTGTGCTTGGTGGCGGCGACCCGGCCGGCCAGCTCGCCGTCCACCGCGTCCGCGAGTGCCTCGGAGGTGGTGACAAGGACACTGGCGGCGAGCGGGTCGTGCTCGGCCTGGCTGATCAGATCGGCCGCGACGTGCGCCGGGTCGGCGGTTTCGTCGGCGAGGATCGCGATCTCGGTCGGGCCGGCCTCGGAGTCGATGCCGATGATGCCGCGCAGCATCCGCTTGGCGGCGGTGAGGTAGATGTTGCCGGGCCCGGTGACGAGGTCGACCGGCGTCAGTTCGCCGCCGTCGGTGTCCGTACCGCCGTAGGCCATCAGGGCGACGGCCTGGGCGCCACCGGCGGCCCAGACCTCCTCGACGCCGAGCAGCGCGGCGGCCGCGAGGATCGTCGGGTGCGGAAGGCCGCCGAACGCGGCCTGTGGCGGCGAGCACACCACGATCGAGGTAACCCCGGCGAGCTGCGCGGGGACGACGTTCATCACGACCGTCGACGGGTACACGGCGAGACCGCCGGGCGCGTAGAGCCCGACGCGCTCGACGGGCACCCAGCGCTCCGTGACGGTGCCTCCGTCGACCACCTGGGTCGTGACGTCCTGGCGGCGCTGCTCGCTGTGCACCTTGCGGGCACGGGCGATCGACTCCTCCAGCGCGGCGCGCACGGCCGGGTCGAGCGCGTCCAGCGCCTGGGAAAGGTGCGCGACAGGCACGCGGATCCGCTCGGGGCGGACCTTGTCGAACCGCTCGGCGTACTCGAGCACGGCCTCGACCCCGCGGGCGCGCACCGCCTCGACCACCGGCCGCACCTGATGCAGCGCCGCGTCCACGTCGTACTCGGCGCGCGGCAGCGTGGCGCGCAGTTCGGCGGCGGACGGGACCTGCCCACGCAGGTCGGTGCGGTTCAGCATGGGTCCAGGGTACGAGGTGACCTCATCGCGCCACGCGGGGATACTCGGTGGCGACCACCGTCCCACCATCAGGGAGGCCTCGTGCCCCGTATCGGGTTGTGCCAGCTCACCGCGAGCGACGATCCCGAAGCCAATCTGAAGCTCATCCGCGAGGGCGTGGCCGCCACGGCGGCGGACGGCGCGCGGATCGTGGTCTTCCCGGAGGCGTCGATGGCCAGGTTCGGCAGCCCCCTCAAGCCGATCGCGGAGCCACTGGACGGCCCGTGGGCGAGCGCGGTGGCCGCGATCGCCGAGGAGCACGGCGTCCTGGTGGTGGCCGGGATGTTCACCCCCGCGCCCGACGGCCGGGTCCGCAACACCCTCCTGATCACCGGCGCCGGGCACCACCTCGGCTACGACAAGATCCACCTCTACGACGCCTTCGGTTTCGCCGAGTCCGACACCGTCGCCCCTGGCACGGAACGCCGCACGTTCGACATCGACGGCACCGTGTTCGGCGTCGCGACCTGTTACGACACCCGCTTCCCGGAACTGTTCCGCGCGCTGGCCGACGACGGCGCCGACATCGTGCTGGTGCCGACGTCCTGGGGAGCGGGCGAGGGCAAACGTGACCAGTGGGAGGTGCTGGTGCGCGCCAGGGCGCTGGACTCGGGCTGCTGGGTCGTCGGCTGCGGCCAGGCGGATCCCGCGGCCAGCGGGACCTCGGTGAACCCGAAGGCCCCCACGGGGATCGGCTGTTCGACGGTCGCCGACGGGTTCGGGCGGATTCACACCCAGCTGGGCGCCGGGCCGGAGACGGTGGTCGTCGACCTCGACCCGGGTGTCGCCGCGGCGGCCCGCGGGGCGACCGGAGCGCTGGCCAACCGACGACTGCGCTGACTGCGTGGCCCCGCTCGTCCGCTCCAGAAGTCCCTGAAGCCACCATGAGGGCGTCTAAGTCCCTCATGGTGGCCTTCAGGGGCACGGGTTTCGGGCGAGTGCCGGTGGCAAGGAACGGACCGTTTATCGCAGGAGGCCCTCGCGGATGGCCACGCGGACGAAACCGGCTCGTCTGCGCTCGCCGGTCTTGTCGCGGATGCGATCCAGGTAGGAGCGGACCGTCCGGACGCTGATGCAGAGGATCTCGGCGACGTCGACGTCGCGTTCGCCCGCGGCCACCAGGCGGAGAACCTGTTTCTCACGCTCGGAAAGGACGATCTTGGGCCCGGCGTGGCGGTCCTCGCTGTCCTGGATGATCATTCCGGCCAGTGTCGGGGACACGTAGGCGTTGTCCTCCGCGATGGTGCGGATCGCGCGCAGGAGCTCGTCGCCGTCGACGTCCTTCGACAGGAAGCCCTTGGCCCCGGCCTGCATCGCGCCGAGCACCTCGGGCTGCTCGGCGTGGGCCGAGACCACCAGCACCTTGTGGCCCATCTGGCCGACCTCCAGCACCGCGGCGGCGTCGGCGACCCCGCGCAGCTTGAGGTCGAGCACGATCACGCTGCCGGGGGGCTGGTTCTGCACGGCGAAGCGGGCGACGGAGTCGGCCACCGCGCCGAGTTCGATGTCCTCGGCCTCGGTCAGGACCCTCGCGACCGCGTCGCGGTAGAGGGGGTGGTCCTCGATCACGCCGACGTGGATCCGCGTGCCGTCCGCGGCGTTCACCGGCGGCCTTCGTAGCGTGCCGGGTCCTGTTTCGAGCCGGGGGGCGCCGCTCTGCCCGCCAGGTCGCCGGAGGCTCCCGCGAGGCCGAGGCGGATGGCCACCCGGACCAGGCCGGGGCGGCGGCGTTCGCCGGTCTTGTCGCGGATGCGGTCGAGGTAGCCGCGGACGGTGCGGACACCGATGCCGAGGACGCGCGCGATGTCGACGTCGCGTTCGCCGGCCGCGACCAGGCGCAGGACCTGCTGCTCGCGGGCGGACAGTTCGACCTCGGGACGGGCCGGGCGGCGGTCGCCCGCGTTGTCCTGCATGATCATTCCGGCGACGACGGCGGAGACGTACGCCCGGCCCTCGGCCACCGTGCGGATGGCGGTCAGCAGCTCGTCGACGTCGACGAGCTTGGACACGAAGCCCTTCGCACCGGCGGCGATCGCGGCGAGCACCTGTTCGGGGTCCGCCTGCGCCGAGACGACCAGGACGTGGTGGCCCAGTTCGCAGACCTCGAGCACGGCCGCGGGGCCGTGCACGCCGGGCAGGCCGAGATCGAGCAGGACCACGCTGCCCGCGGGCTGCTCCCGCACGTGGAACCGGGCGACGGAGTCGACGACGGCGCCGAGTTCGATGCCCTCGGCCTCCTGGAGCACCCTGGCGATGGCCTGGCTGTACAACGGGTGATCCTCGATCACCGCGACCATGATCCGGCCGGCTTCCACCCGGTCTCCCGTGTCCTCGTGCGGCCTTGCCTTCGTTTGCACTGTCTCCGCTTGCATCTGCATTGACCCGTTCACCCCGTTCCGGCCGAGGGCGCGAGCTGGGCGGCCGCGGCCGGATCCAGCGCGGGTCCCGTCGGCACGAGTGCCAGCAAACCACCCGAAACCGGTTGCCTGGCCACCGAACCGTAGCCGAGCGAGGCCAACGCCATGGCGTTCACCACCGGGTACTTCATCCCCATGTCCGTAACCAGGTAGACGGTTCCCGACCCGCTTTCCGTTACCACCGCGCCCCCCGAAGGTGGGACGAACACCTCGTCGGCCACTCGCGCGTCCGCGCGGGTGCGCACCGGGATCGTCTTGCCGCCATCGGGCAGCGGCACCTGGGCGGAGACCAGTATGCGCGCCGAAGCGCCGGTTCCCAGCGCGCAAAGGGTTACCGCGTTGCCGGTCACCGGCGCCTTGGCCGGGATGCGGTCCGGGTAGTCGGCCGGATCGGCGCCGCCGCCGGGCCGGGGCCGGACGAGTTTCGGCACCGCCGCGACGTCGGCGGCGCGGACCGGCACGGGTCCAGGCCTGCCCTGATAGGCGTCGGCGTTGGCAGGCGTGGTGACCAGCAAGCTCGCCAGCGTCTGCCCGACCGGCTCGAGCCCCTCGGCCCGGACCAGGTAATAGGACGTGGCGTCGGCGGCCGAGGCCATCGCGTCCACCACGCCGAGGACCTCACCGACGCGGGTGGCCGTGCCGCCGACCCTCGGCCCTGGCTGCCCGGCGTCGTCGACGGGCAGGTAGCCGAGGTCGCGTCCGGCGGGGACCGTGTTGATCCACCGCGCCGACACCGCGATCGCCGGATAGCGGTCGAACTGCAACGTGGTCGCCGCTTCGGCGCTGAGCCGGTAGCGGCGGCCCGCCGAGACGAGGTAGCGCTCGCCGCTGGGCAGGCGGACGATGATCCCCTGGTCGCGGGGAAGCTCGAAGCCGCCAGTGGGAGCGCCGAGCAGCACCGAAGACGTCGGTTCGGCCGACGACGGCGCGTCCTGGCTGGTGCGGGAGCAGCTCGACCAGGGCGTGGTGACGAGCCCGGCGGCGGGCGGCAGCGAGTCGGGGGCGCCCGCGATGCCGATCTGGGCGCCGCGGGGCGCCTTGCCGAGGTCGCCCGCCGACACGGTCACCGTCGCGTCGCCCGCGCCGCCGGCCAGCAACCGGGCCGAGGCGTAGTTGAGCACCGGGTGCAGGGCGTTGTCCTGCCCGAGGATGAACCGGGCGCCGGTGCTCTCCTCGACGATCACCTTGCCCCCGGCGAGCCAGTCCTTGCCGCCGGAGGGTTTGAGCAGCCCGATCACGCCGAACGCGGCGGTCACCAGCACCGCGACGGCGAGGCCGAGCGCGATGCCGAGCACCAGCCTGCGGTTCGGGGCCACCGGGTGGTTGGCATCGGCGGCGACGAGCGCGGAAACCAGCCTGCGGCGGAGAAACTGGTACGCCTGGATCTGGTCCCGCTGCGTCCACACGCCGCTGTACTCCCCGGAGTTCGCAAGTCCACGTTCGAGTGACCGAATGGTAGGAGCGGGAAATACCAGCAGTGAGGGTATTTTTTACGCCCACACGCGCGCGGGCAGTGGATAGCGTCGTCGGCGGGCTCGTGGAAGGGGAAAATCGTGTCCGTCGACGCTCGCGTGGCCACTCCGGGGACAGGGTTCCCCGAGCAGGCGCCACCGACCTCCACCGAAGCAGGACAGGCCGAACCCGAAAAGACTGCAGGGGCGGCGAAAGCGCGGTGGCTGCTGCCGATCCGCCCCCTGCAGGCGGCGTTCTGGGAGATCGCGGGCATCGCGGTGCTGCTGGCGTACGTGCTGGACGGGGTCACCCAGCCGGTTCGGATCGCCGTCGCGTCGGTCGCGGGCGCGCTGATATCGGCCACCTCGCTCCGCTTCGCGGGCAAGCACACCTTCGGGTGGCTGCTCACCTGGATGGGTTACCGCCTGCGCCGCCACGACAGCCGGCGCGACAGCCCGGATCCACTGCACCGCGTCGCCGGTCCGGTGCGGGTGCGCCAGCATGTCGACCGGGCAGGGAACCGGTTCGGGGTGGCCGAGCTCGACGGCGGCTGGAGTGCGATCGTCCGGCTCACCCAGGGGCCGGGCGCGCCAGGGACGCTGACGGAGATCCTGCGCGAGCACTACCGCCGCGCCGACATCCCGCTCGCCGGCGCGCAACTGCTGACCTGGACGGTCCCCCGCGGCACCGGCGTGGTCAGGGTCCGCTGGCTCACCGTGCGCTACCGGCCCGAGGACGCCCCGATCGCCGCGCTGGCCCGTGGCGGCGGCGAACTCGGCGCCCTGCGGAGCACCGCCTGCGCCGCGCTGGGCCTGATGGGCTCGCTCGCCGAAGCCGGGTACGAAAGCACTGTGCTCGAAGCAGGCGAGCTGGCGAACGAACTACGCGTCGCACTCGGCGCGGGCGGCAGTGACGTGGACTGCGGTGTCGTGGACGGCTGGCGTTCGTGGAACGCGGGATCGTCGTCCCAGGTCTGCTGGGCGCCCCGGTCCGAGCAAGGACTCCCGCGCATCCTGGACCTCGCCGTGCCGGGAGCCGCTTTCACGGCGACCTCGTACACGCTGAGCCGCACCCCCGGCGGCAAGGAACGCAGTGAGGTGACCCTTCGCGTCGGCGCCCGGCCGGACGCCGCGGCACCCGGTGAGATCGGGATTTCGGTGGTCCCGTTGCACGGCAGGCACGCCGACGCGGTCCGCCGGACCCTGCCGCTGGCGCTGTGATCCGGCACCCGAACGACTGAGTGACAGGCGAGGTCGCACGAGCTGGCTTGCCGAGGATGGCAGGGGGAGCGAAGCCAGTAAGGCCGCGGCGATGGCCGCTGCCCGCGCTACGCGGCTGGGCGCTGTGGCAGCTGCCCAGACCCGGCCTCGCCGGTTACGTCCTGGCGGTCGATCTGGCCGCGCTCGCGGGTACCGCCGCGTTCTTCGTGACCAGCCCGGTCGGCTCCACCGACGTGTTCCCGTCCGTGGTGCTGGTGGTCGGCCTCGTGCTCGGCCGCTTCGGCGGGGAGGAGTTCGTCGTGCTCCTGCCGAACACCACCGGCCACCACGCGCTCGCGATCGCCGAACGCATCCGCGGCAGCGTCGCCGCCATCACCGTGCCCACCGGCGGGGACCTGCTCCAGAGCGTCACCGTCTCGATCGGCGTCGCCACCCATCCGGCCCACGGCGACTCACTCGACGAGGTTCTCGAAGCCGCGGATCACGCGCTGTACCAAGCCAAGACGGACGGCCGCAATCGCACCCGGGAAGCGCGGCGCGCAGGACTGCTGGAGCAGAGCAGCACTGACCGACTCGGCCAGAACTAGAGAGGTCCTAGCCGCGTACGGCTTCGTACACCCCGGCGATCATGCCGACGAACGGCACCAGCGCGAGCAGCGTGAGGAACTCGGAGATGTCCAGCAGCCTGCCCCAGTAGGGCGAACGCTGCCCGCGGGCGACGCGGGTGGCGTAGGCCAGGCAGACCACGGCCGCGAGCACGACCGCGAGTCCGGCGCAGAACACGGCCGTCCGGTCCCCACTGGCCGCGAGCCACACTCCGGCGCACAACAGTGCGACAGCGCCGAAAGAGACCAGCACGAGCCGTTGCACGCGGCCCGCGTAGGAACGCGATCGCAGCATCCAGGCGAGTCCGAGCAGCGCGGCGAGCCCCGCTTCCCACGGTCCGCCGGAGCCCGCCAGCACGATCGACGAGGCGACGACGGTGAGGCCGAGTGCCACGAGCAACCCGGTCAGCAGGGCCTGGGCGCGAGTGGTCCGGCCGACCATCTCGCTGCCGAGTGACGGCTGTTCGTTGGCACGGAAGGCAGCCATGTCGTCGGGCACCTTCGGCAGCGGGAGCTTGATCAGCCGCAGCGACAGCATCGGCGCGACCGCGGCCAGCGCGGTGGCGAGCACCGCGGCCACCGCCGCCGCGGACACCGGGCGGACGTCGGCGAGCAGCACCACCGCGGTGGTGATCGCGCCGAACCCGGCCGAGACGATCACCGCGACGAACAGCGGCAGCCGGTCGGCGACCGACACCGCGGCGAGCACGCCGTAGCTGGTGACCACGGCCAGACCCGCCGCGAGCGGACCGGCCGAAAGCGAGAAAAGCGGGTGGGGCGCCACGATCGACATCCCGGCCAGCAGCGCCGCGCCGACCCCGGCGAGCGCGCCCGCCGCACCGGCTTCGGCGTCGCCGTAAGCCCGGCTGAGCGCGCCGCCGCCGAGCAGCAGCACCAGTGCCAGCAACCCCGAGCCGATCGGGGCGAGCACGCTGCCGGAAGCGGCGGACTGCACGAGCAGTCCCCCGGCGAGCAGCAGCACGACCGAGGCCACGATGCCGGACCGGCGGGCGGTCTTCGGTCCCCAGCCGCCGGTCCCCGACTCCGCGACACTGGCGATCGAGTCGACGACGTCGTCGAACAGCAGCGGCCCGCGCGGGCGTTCACGCGGGGTCAGGTGCAGGACCTCACCGTCGCGCACCTGCGCGGCGGCGACGGTCAGGCCGAGCGCGAGCGGCGCACCGCCGAGCCGCGACAGCATCCAGCCGGGGTGTTCGGCCGACGCCTGCCCGGACGCCCCCGCCAGCCGCACGAGCTGCGGGACGAGCTCGGCGAACGTGCTCTGCTGGGGCAGCGCGACGTCCACCCGCGCCCGTGGCGTCACCACGGTGACCCGCCGGGTCGACCCCGCGATCGCGGCCGGAGCGCTCATGATCCTGATTCCCTTCGCCAGCATCGAACAACGGGACCACGGTCCCTTGATCTTTCGAGGTCGCGCGTTTTCGGCCGCCAGGTTACTGATCGCGCGATGAAAACACAGCGAATTTCGCGGAGCTGGCCTCGGCGAGCTTCTGCAGCCCGTTGTTCACGGCCTCCAGGACGATCTCGCCGAGGTTGCGCGCGTCGTACTGGCGCAGTGCCTTCGGGTCGATGTCGATCGAGGTGAACCGGCCGTCGCCGCGCAGCACGACGGTGACCTCGTTCTGCCGGGAGGCGCCCTTGACCTCCATCGCCTCGACCGTGCGCTGGATGCGCTGGACCTCGTCGGTCTGCCGCCGGACCTGCTCGAGCAGTTCGTCCATGTCCGGCATCGCGTACGGATCGGTGGTCACGGCGTTTCTCCTTCTTCGGTGGGAACATCCCGGCGGAGGCGGACAGTGCCCACGAACCGCTGGAAGTCTTCGGCGAGCTCGCGGGCCCGCCCTGGTGTCGCGGTACAGGCGATTTCGAGCACGATCCGGCCCGCCGGGTCCTGCGCGGGCACGGTCAGGTGCACCTGGGTCTGGACGAGGTCCAGACCTTCGCCGGTGCGCAGCCGCAGCACCTGGGTGAGGCCCGGCGCGCCTGCGTCGCCGACCTCCTGGCGGCTGACGACGTCGAGTCCCGCCATGGACCGGCCGAGCCGCTCGATGGCCTCGTCCGCGATCGCGGCGATCGTGGCGGCGTCGGGCCGCTGCCGGACGCTGAGCGTGATGTTGGGGATGAACTCGTCGTGCCCGCCCGCGTGCACCGCGACGAACACAGCGCCGGGCGCACCGGCCTTCGCCGGGTCGACCGGGGTCCAGCCCGCGGGGACGTCGAAGCCGAGCGGGAGGGAAACGGTGTCAGCCATCGGTCCTCACCAGGACCCGGCGTACTGGGCCGCGTCGTCCCAGGCCGCGCCGACGGCGTCGGCCGCCCCGGTCGCGGCGTGGCTCACGGCGTCGTAGGCGGCGCCGCCGTATTCCTCGGCGGTGTGCGCCATCTTCGGCAGGTCGATGTCGATCTTCGCGCCGACCCCGGCGCCGAGCCCGAACGCGACCCCGGCCTTGAAGTTGACCTTGATGTGCCCGGCGTCGTACACGGCCTGGCCGTCGAGCTGGGCGCCGAGGCCGTACTGCAGGGTGCCGTTCGCGCCGACGCCGAGGCCCGCGACGTCCGCCGCCACCTCGCCCTCGACCTTGCCGCCGACGAAGGCGTTCAGGTGCGCGCCGACGCCGTGCGCCCCGGCCTGCACCGCGCCGGTGACCTCGCCGCCGACGAACCCGGACACCTTCCCGCTGATCTCGGCGGGACCCCATTCCTTCTTGTCGCCGAGCTCGCCGTGCAGGCCGAGCTCGGCGTGGCCGGTGGCCTTGAGGTCCCAGCCCTGCGAGGAAAGCTTGGCGTCGTAGCCAGGGGTGAGGCCGTCCTGCTCGTGTTTCGTCTTCCAGTAGGTGATTTCGGTGTTGTTCCACGCCTTGTCCCGGAAACCCTCGGCCTCCGGACGGCCGAACGGGGTGTTCGCGGCCTTCGGCGCCCTGGTCCCCTGTAGCCCGTCCCAGGTGAGCTTCCGCCACTGGGAGTTGGCGAACCACGACGGGCTTTTGCGCTGGCGCTTGCTCCCGTTGAGGGGTTCGCCGTTGACCCAGTGCAGCGGCCCGGTGCCCCGCTTGCCGAGTTCGTGCTCGAGCCGCCCGGCGCCCTCCGGCGGGAACAGCTCGGCGAGGGCGTCGTCGAGCGCGTCCGCGGTCTCCTTCGCCGCCTCCGCGGCGCCTTCGCCGTACTCTCGCGCCGCCGAGATGAACGCGTTCACCGCACTCGCGTCGGCCGTGCGAGCCTGGCTGACGAGCTGCGCGGAGTACTGGTCGAACTGCTTGAGGATCGCGTCCACGCTGGCTTTCGCGGACCGCAGGGCACCGGCCGCGGTGCTCAGGCGCTGGGACTTGTCCCGCAGTTCGGTGGCGGTCTCGCCCAGCTCCTCGCCGAGTTTCCCCGCGGCGGTGGCGAACGCGGTGTACGCCGCGCCGTCCCAGTCGGCGTGCAGGCCGGTGGCCGACCGGGCGATCTCCTCGCCCTTGCCGGACACCGTCGCCGCCTGGGCCACGCACCGCTGGGCGGCCGCGCTCAGCGCGCCCGGGTCCCCGGTCACCCGCCGCTGGTACTCCACCAGCAGCTCGCGATAGCCGGCCAGGATCGACCTGACCGGGCCCGAGACGTCGACGATCCCCACCGCCTACCGGCCCTTCGCGGCGTCGGCGCCCGCGTCGATGTCGACATGTTGCTCGAAGTGTTTGCCGTTGTAGGTCAGGTCGACATCGATGTCGAGGTCCTGGCCACCGGGGGCGGTGACCGTCGACTGACCGGTCGTGAGGTCCGTCGTGATGGTCACCTGGCCCGCGCCGACACCCACGGGTGCGGGGACCGGGGCCGGAGCGGGGGTGGTGCCGGTGGTGGGGTGGTCCACCGCGATCCAGCTGTTGGCGGGGTCGCTCGCCGAGCTCGGCCAGGTACCCGAGCCGGAGCCGGACCCCGCGCCGCCGCCGGTGAGGGCGGGCGGCTGGTAGTCGGTGAACGACGGCGCCTGGCCGGGGGTGCCGCCGCCCTGTCCCCCGATGGCCTGCTGGCCGGTCGGGCTGGCGACCGTGGCCGGGGCCCGCGGGGCGGTGACCGGCGACCCCGCGACGCCGGCGTTCCCGCCCGCGGGCACCGAACCGGTCTGGCCGGAGTCGTGCCCGAACAGCTTCTGGATCTCGCCGATGATCTGGCCGAGCTGGCTGATCTGCTTGGCCAGGTCCACCGCGCCGAGCGCCTTGAGCAGCACGCCGATCGCGGTGATGAACGCCTTGAGCGACGCGCTGGTCGCGGTCGACAACGCGACCGCCGCGCCGTAGGTCCACCAGTTGGACATCAGCGCGGCGACCGTGGGATTGACCGCGGAGACGACCGCCCGGTACGCCTCCTGCGCGGTCTTGATCAGGGTGCCGGACACCCCCAGGAGTTCGGCACCCTGCTGCACGGCCTGGATGATCTTGGTGAGCTGGTCGAGCGAATCGCTGATCTTCTTCAGCGCCGAGTCCGAGGCCGAGCCGGACCAGATCTTCGAGAGCTGCTCGGCCGCCTTCGTCATGTCGTTGTAGACGCTGAGGAACTTGGCGGCCTGGCTCGCGAGCTCCAGGACGTGCTTGGCGATCTGCTCCGGCTGGCCGGTGACGATCTGCGGCAGCATGGTGATCGGCCCGCCCGAGGACGCGGTCGCGTCCATCGCACTGGAATTGGGGAACGTCAGCATGGGACCTCTCGCTTCTGGGCTGCCGGGAAGGGGACTCAGGCCGACGCGGGCCGGTACACGCTGACCTTCGCCAGGCCCTGGATGTCCGCGTCGACGAGTCCGTGGTTGTAGAGCTGGCCGCCGTCGCCGGCGATGCCGATCACCGGCTTGCGGTCGGAGAACAGCAGCGGCTCGACGACGACCACGTCGCCGCCGTGGACGCCGCCGGGCACGTCGCCGAAGTTGCGTGCCGTCCCCGCGTAGACCTCGATCACGCCGACCCTGGCCTGGTTGTCGGCGTCCCTGGCGAGCCAGTCGTTGAAGTCCGCGACGCCGGTGAAACGCGCGTCGGTGATCGGGTGCTCGCCGAGCCTGCCGAGCCGGGCGTCGCCGAGGTAGCGCAGGACGTTGCCGACCGACGCGGGCTCGCCGCCCCCGCCCGCGCTGTCGTTGATGGCCACCGTCGCCAGCTCGGACGCGTGGGAGTTTCCCCAGATCGACGAGCCCGTCCCGGCGCCACCGCCCGCCGGGTGGTTGCCGCCGTAGCCGCCCGCGACCGCCTCGTCCGCGGCCTGGTAGGCGTCCGCGCTCTTCTGCACGAGGCCGTTGATCTGCTGGAGCAGGCTCAGCAGCGTCCGGACAGCGGTGACCTGCTGGCTATGCATCGCGGCGTTGGCGGCGGCGACCGCACTGCCGAAACTCGCGAACGACATCGGCTGCAGAATGGTGCGCTCGAGGTCGGCGACGACGTTGATGCCCTGCATGACGATGCCGCCGATGTTGCCTACGGCCGAGCGCATGGCCTCGGGTTCCGCCCGGTACTCACCCGTGGTGGCCATGGCTCTCCTTGACTCGCTTGCGGGGGTCGGTGGTGTTCTGCACCGAAGCGTAAGTTCGCACCCCAGCTCGGGCGGACGGCAAAAGTACCCACCGCGATGGCGTCCTAAATAGCGAAAATGGACGGGCGGATTACCCACAAGCACCCGGAAAGACTGTTGATGAGCCTGTCCCACGATCGCCTGCCCGCGCTCGGCGAACTGCCCGGCGAGATCGTCCTGCAGTCCCCGCCGATGCTGCCGAAGAGCGGCTCCGGGGGGCTGATGCAGCTGATGATGTTCCTGCCCATGATGCTGGGCATGGGCGCGATGTCGTTCGTCTACATCGGACGCGACGGCGGGGTGATGACCTGGATCTTCGGCGCGCTGTTCATCACCGCGATGGGCGGCATGGTGGTGATGTCGCTGGGCCGGGGCGGGATGGCGAAGAAAGCGCAGATCAACGAGGAGCGCCGCGACTACCAGCGCTACCTCACCGGCCTCCGCGGCCAGGTACGGGACATCGCCGACGGCCAGCGGGCGGCGATGATCACCCGTCAGCCGGACCCGGCCGACCTCTGGGCCTATGTGGAGGCCGGGAAGCTGTGGGACCGCCGCCGCGCCGACCCGCAGTTCGGCCAGATCCGGCTGGGCACCGGGCCGCAACGGCTGGCCACGCCGCTGAAGGCGCCGCAGACCGTGCCGCTGGAGGACCTCGACCCGGTCTGCTCGACCAGTCTCAAGCACTTCATCCGCACCTATTCCACGGTCGAGGGGCTGCCGGTGGCGGTGTCGCTGCGGTCGTTCGCGCGCGTCACGCTTTCCGGCAGGCGGCCCGAGACCGTCGGCATGGCCAGGGCGTTGCTCACCCAGCTGGCGACTTTTCACTCCCCCACCGACCTGCGTGTCGCGCTGTGCGTCAAGCCCGACCGGCTGCACGACTGGGAGTGGGCGAAGTGGCTGCCGCACGCGACGGCGGCGTCCTCGGCCGACGCGACCGGGCCGCGGCGGCTGGTGGCCGACGACCTGCCGACACTGGCCGACCTGCTCGGCGCCGACCTCGGGGAGCGGCCCGCGTTCACCCGCGGTCCCACTTCGCGGACGGACCAGCCGCACATCGTGGTACTGGTCGACGGCGGGGCCGCGTTCGGGGAACCCCGGCTCGCCACCGAGGAGGGACGGCTCGGGGTCACCGTCTTCGAGATCGGCACCGAGCAGCCGCAGTCCGTGTCCTCGGAACGGCTGCTGAGCCTGCACGTGGGCCCGGACCAGCTCGGCATGGTCGTCAGCGAGGGCAGCGAAGCGCGGCTCGGGTTCCTCGGCACGCCCGACAAGCTCGACCGGGGCGCCGCGGAAGCGCTTGCCCGGATGCTCACCCCGCTGCACCAGGGCTCGGCCGTGGTCAGCGAAACGCCGATGTCGGCGACGTTCGGCCTGTCCGGGCTACTGGGCATCGGCGACCCGCGCGACACCGACACGGCGGTGACCTGGGCCCCGCGCAGCGCACGCGACCGGCTGCGGATCCCGCTGGGCGTCAACCCCGAGGGCAGGCCGGTGGAGCTCGACCTCAAGGAGTCCGCCGAGGGCGGGATGGGCCCCCACGGCCTGGTCATCGGGGCCACCGGGTCCGGCAAGAGCGAGCTGCTGCGCACGCTCGTCACCGCGCTCGCCGTCACGCATTCGTCGGAAAAGCTGAACCTGGCGCTGATCGACTTCAAGGGCGGCGCGACGTTCGCCGGGATGACCGGCCTGCCGCACACCTGCGCGGTGATCACGAACCTGTCCGACGACCTCTCGCTGGTCGACCGGATGGCGGACGCGATCAACGGCGAACTGCTGCGGCGGCAGGAACTGCTGCACTCGGCCGGGAACTACGCTTCGGTCCGCGACTACGAGAAGGCCCGCGACGCCGGGGCGAACCTGGTGCCGCTGCCCTCGCTGGTGGTCATCATCGACGAGTTCTCCGAGCTGCTGTCCTCGCGCCCGGAGTTCATCGACCTGTTCGTCGCGATCGGGCGGCTGGGCCGCAGCCTCGGCATCCACCTGCTGCTCGCCTCGCAACGGCTGGAGGAGGGACGGCTGCGCGGGCTCGACTCGCACCTGTCCTATCGCATCGGCCTGCGCACGTTCTCCGCCTCGGAAAGCCGCGCTGTACTGGGGGTCGCCGACGCCTACCAGCTGCCGCCGGTGCCGGGTTCGGCGTTCCTGAAGTCCGACAACGACACCCTCACCCGGCTCAAGGCGGCGTACGTCTCCGGTGAGCTTCCCCCGCGCAGCAAGGTCGTCCGCAGCGACGGGCAGAGCCTCGACGTGCTGCCGTTCACCCTCGCGCCGGTCCGGATACCGCTTTCAGCGCGGCCCGCCACCGAGGTCGAAGAACCGGGCAAACACGAGAAGGGCACCGGCGAGACGATCATCGGCGCGATGCTGTCGCGGCTGGAGGGCAAAGGGCCGGCCGCGCACCAGATCTGGCTGCCGCCGCTGGCCGAACCGCCGACGCTGGATCAGCTCCTGCCGCCGCTGGGCACCGATCCCGAGCGGGGGCTGTGCCCGCTCGGCTGGGGCGGCAACGGCAAGCTGATGATCCCGGTCGCCCTGGTGGACAAGCCGTTCGAGCAGCGCCGCGACATGCTGTGGGCCGACTTCTCCGGCTCGGCGGGGCACGCGCTGATCATCGGTGCGCCGCAGAGCGGCAAGAGCACGCTGATGCGCGACATCGCGGCGATGCTGGCGCTCACCCACACCCCTGCCGAGGTCCAGCTGTCCATTTTGGACATGGGCGGCGGCGCGCTGGCGCCCATCGCCGGGCTGCCGCACGTGTCCGGCTACGTCACCCGACGCGACGCGCAGCGCTGCCGCCGGGTCGTGGCGGAACTGACCACTTTGCTCGAACAGCGTGAGGAGTTCTTCTCCGCCAACGGGATCGAGTCGATGAGCGTGTTCCGCCAGCGGCGCGCGGAGTTCACCGAAAGCACCGAAGGCCGCGAGTTCGGCGACGTGTTCCTGTTCGTCGACAACTGGACGACGATCCGGCAGGAGTACGAGCAGCTGGAGGAGCAGATCACCGGGCTCGCCGCGCGCGGACTCGGTTTCGGCATCCACGTGGTCGTGTCGGTGAACCAGTGGATCGGGGCGCGGGCGCAGCTGCGCGACGCCATCGGCACCCGGTTCGAGCTGCGGCTCGGCGACCCGGCGGACTCCATGATCGACCGCAAGGTCGCGCTGAACGTGCCCGCGGGCTCACCGGGGCGCGGGCTCACCGCGGAGAAGCTGCACTTCCTCGCCGCGCTCCCCCGGATCGACGCCGACCAGCGCACCGAGACCATCGGCGCCGGCGGCCTCGACCTGACCCGGCGGGTTTCCGAGGCGTGGCACGGCGAACGGGCGCCCCGGGTGCGGCTGCTGCCGCCGGAGGTCCCGCTGGACTCGCTGGCCGCGGGACCCGGCAAACAGCTCACGCTCGGCATCGCCGAGTCGAACCTGCGCCCGGTGTACCTGGACTTCGCCACCGACCCGCACTTCCTGGCGTTCGGCGACGTCGAATCCGGCAAGAGCTCGCTACTGCGGGCGATCGCGGCGGGCATCGCCGAGCGCTACACCCCGGACGAGGCGGCGATCGTCGTCGCCGACTACCGGCGCGGCCTGCTGGGCGCGGTCAGCGAGGAGCACCTGCTGGGCTACGCGGGCGCGGAGACCGCGCTGACGCCGTTGATCGAGCAGTGCAAGACCGCGATCGGCAACCGGCTGCCCGGCCCCGGCATCACCCCGGACCAGTTGCGCAACCGCTCGTGGTGGAAGGGCCCGGAGCTGTTCGTGCTGGTCGACGACTACGAGCTCGTCGCGGCGGTGGGCCGCAACCCGTTGCTGCCGCTGCTGGACTTCCTGCCCCAGGCCCGCGACATCGGCCTGCACCTGGTGATCGCGCGCGGCAGTGGCGGCGCCGGGCGGTCGCTGTACGAGCCGGTGCTGCAGCGGATCCGCGAACTCGGCTCGCCCGGCATCGTGATGGCCGGGACGAAGGACGAGGGGGTGCTGCTCGGCGACGTCAAGCCGAGCCCGCAGCCCCCGGGCCGGGGCACCCTGGTGAGCAGGCGGCACGGCACCGGGCTGGTGCAGATCGCCTGGACGAAACCTACCGAAGGCTGACGCTGCGCCAGTTACCGACTTCGGTAGGTTACGAAAATTTCCGACCGTGCCTAGGTTGGTGAAATTCCCCCTTCCCCAAGGCCGAAGGACATTACATGCGGATGTCGAGAATTATCGCGGCGGCGGCCGGTGCGGCGGCTGTTTTGAGCATGGCTTCAGCCGGTCTCGCGAGCGCGCAGTCCGAGCCCGCCATCATCGGTGGCGGCACAGTCAGTTCCGCGCCGTGGGGCGCCCAGATCTACTGGGACGACGTGACCACGTTCGGCGGGTTCGAGTGCTCCGGCACGATCATCGCCCCGCAGTGGGTGCTGACCGCGCAGCATTGCCTGAACTCCCCCGGCATGCACGTCAAGGTCGGCAACGTGACCCTGCAGCAGGGCACGAACGCGGTGGTGGACCAGCAGAAGGCGTCGCCGAACGGCGACATCGCCCTGCTGCACCTGACCACGGCGGTGAGCACGACGTACATGAAGCTCGGCACGGGCAACCCCACGACCGGCTCGACGAACCAGATCTACGGCTGGGGCCGCACCCAGGGCCAGAGCCCGCCCTCGTCCACGCTGAAGACGGCGAACGTCAGGGTTACCGGAACGAGCACGGACGCCTTCGGCGGCCAGGCCATAGCGAGCCAGGGCATCAACGGCGCCTCCTGGCACGGCGACTCCGGCGGCCCCCAGCTCTCCGGCGGCGTCCAGGTGGGAGTCTGTTCGACAGGCTCGAACTCGGGCTCAAACCCCCAGGGAACGCAGAACTACGCCAGCGTCGCCAAGAGCCGCAGCTGGATCAAGACCACCACCGGCGTCTGACCGGACACCGCAAACACTGCCCCTGAAGGCCACCATCACGGCGTAAAACGCCGTGATGGTGGCCTTCAGGGGCAGTCAAACGGATGCTCGCTTGAGGCTTAAGCGCCAATGCCCTCGGCGGTTTTCACCCCGGGAGGCGCGGCGAGCTCACGCAGCCCGTCCTTGCCGAACGACGCACCCCCGGCGGCGGCGAACAGCTTGCCCCCGGCGATCCGCAGGTCCAGCCGATCGGCGATCGCCTGGGTGAAGTCAGCGAGCTTCCTCGTCGCCTCCGCGGCCTCTTGCGCGGACGTATGAGCCTGGCTCTTGATCTTCGCGTCCGCCTGATCGGCCTTGTCGTTCAGATCCTTGTACTTCGCGTCCATGGCGGTCTCCTTGGCCATCCTGGCCGCGTCGGGCACCGGCCCGCCGACGTAGGAGAAGGCCGTGCACCCAGCCAAAGTGGACACCGGCGCGGGCGCCAGCGCCCCACCACCCAGCGCGGCCTCCTTGGCCATCCCAGGCGTGAGCCCCCGATACCCCACCGCCCGGAAAACCTCCGGCGTCTTGGGGGCGGCACCGTCCCCTCCGGACGGCGAGGAAGAGCAGGCGACCCCACCGGCGACGACCGCCACCCCGAACACCCGCCGGAACCGGTCGATCCGCGTTTCACTCACGTAGTACCCCCCTGATTCGCCCAGAACGTACCGATCTTGCTCGAGTACCCGAGCGAACTACGACGCAGCTCACCCAACGTGGCTGAGCTGGCCCTCCACCGCGTTCCGGACCCGCAGGGACAGCACCAAAGACACCACGACGGCCACGACCACGGCCGCGGCGGCCAGCAGCGTCGGGCCGTCCGGGTGCACGATCGACTGTCCGCGCTTGGCCTGCCAGGTGAGCAGGGCGAGCATCCCCGTGTAGCCCCCCGCGGCGGTGCGGACGAGCCGCCTGCGCACCAGGTCTGAACCCAGCACCGGGTACCGCCGGGCCAGTGCCACCAGCAGGAGCGCGAGGATCGGCAACGCCTGTAGCGCGTGGAGGCCGACGAAATGCGGGATCCGCAGGTCTCCGCCGACCGTGCTCCAGCCGAGGACCGGCAGCCCGGGGCCGCCGTCGGGGACGCCGACCGTGTGCGCGCCGACGATCGGCGGCTTCTGTCCACCGTGGAACTGGGCCCGCTGCTCGGCGTTCGGGGTGAACATCAGGATCGCCACCCCCATCCCGGCCACCGACAGCGCGGTCCCGGCCCGCAGCGCCGAAGCGAGCGCGCGGTCGGGCAGCCGCTGGAACATCAGCAGCAGGACGACGACCGCGGTCGCTCCCCAGGCCGAGAACGCCCCCGTCGCGACGATGTTCTGGATGTCGAGGTCGGCCCGCGTGGCCTGGTCGAAGTGCAGCGTCCGGCCCCGGAAGATCATCTGCCAGACCAGCAGGGCCATGTCCGTGCCGATGCCGATCGCGAACACCGTGCCCAGCCACCAGCCGAACCGCCGTCCCTTCCGCACCAGGGAAAGCAGCCAGGCCAGCGTCAGCGCGTAAAGCCCGATCGACACCGTGAACTTGAACGGCTTGAGCCAGATCGGCGCGTTGACGAGCGTGCGGTCGTCGAAGATCAGACCGCCGATCGAAAGCAGGCACAGCAGGATCATCGCCCCCGCCAAGATCATCAACGGGCGATGCGGCGTGCGTAGTCCGGTCCCCCCGGATTCCTTGTCAGACATGGGATCCAGCATCTCGGCAACGACCATTCCGGACACTGGGGCCGTCCCCCGTGGCGATGGTGGGGACTACCCCAGCAGAACCCTGTCGGCAATTGTGCCGTCACCCCGACCGGCAGTTGTGCCGTTTGACCGAACCCAGTCTTTTTCTAGCGTGACATTCACAACGGGCGGCCGTCGTGATCGGGCTGCCCGCCGGGATTTCCATCGAGATGAGAAGGAGGTGGCCCGTCATGTCCAGTCCGGGATTCCAGGCAGATGCGGCTGCGATGACGCGCGCCGTCCAGGGCTTCGAGGAGACCGCGTCGAACGCCAAGACGACGATGGCCGGCTTGGAGTCGGAGCTGACGGAGTCACTGCGCAACTACAAGGGCGACCAGGCCGTCGCGTTCTGGGACCTGCAGCGCCGCCTGCAGGAGAAGATGACCGTCGCGGTCAGGGAGCTCGACAACATGTCGTCCCTGGTCCACACGACGCACGTGAACTACAACCACGGTGACGCCGACACCGGCAGCAGCTTCAAGGGCGTCGGCGGGGCTCTCGAGCACGCCAACGTGATTCCCCGCCTGAACCCCTGATCGAGAGGAAACCCCATGGCTGACGTCGTCGAAGTCAACTTCGCCGCGCTGCAGCACAGCTCGGTGTCACTGGCCGCCAAGGCCAAGGCGCTCACCTCCCAGCTGGAGCAGCTGCACCAGAACCTGCAGCCGCTCACCGCCACCTGGTACGCCTCCGGCAGCTCCGCCGGTGAAGCGGCCAGGGCCTCGGAAACCCGGCTCCGCCAGGCGACCGCCGACATCGTCGCGATCATCGCGCAGTTCGGCGGCAAGGTCAGCGAGGCCCACGACCTCCAGGCCAGCCTGGAGAGCCGCAACCAGGGCATGTTCGCCTGAAGCAGCCCCATGACGTCGTTTGGCCGGTGTGAGAACCCCCCGCTCGCACCGGCCAACCGGCTTTATTCGTCCTAGGCACGGGAGAGTCGGGATCGATGCACGACCAGTCGTACTACGTTCATCTGGAATCCTTGAAGGATTTCGTGCGTGAGCTGGAAACCCAGATCCACGCGATGGCCAGGCCCAACGATTTCCTGCTCACCCTCGGCGAGCACCCGCTGCTGTTCGGTGAGTTCGGCGAGGCCGGCTCGCTCGCCGACGCCCACCGCGCGGCCGTCGCGGAGATGCAGGGGCTGCTCGACCAGGTCAAGGGCGCGATCGCGTTCGCGCAGGACGTCACCACCACGGTCGCCGACGGCTACTCGCAGGCCGACCAGAACGTGGCGGGCGACCTGCACCAGTCCGGGCAGGAGACGGGCCTGCTCGACCCGCTGCTCGCCGGGCTCGGAAATCTGCTGACCGGTGGCCAAGGGGGTAAGAACGGATGAGCACGGCGCACACCAACTTCGCCGCGTACTCGCACCAGCAGCTGTACGCGATGCTCCAGGCTGGCGACGCGACCAGCGCGCGCACCGCGGCGGAGAAGTGGAAGTCCACCGGCATCGGGCTGCACGAGCAGGCCGAGAACCTGACCGACGAGCTGGCCGACTTCTCGGGCAGCTGGACCGGCGGCGCGGCGGACAAGTACCAGACCATGATCACCGACCTGGTGGGCGGCATCCGCAAGGTCGCCCAGACCGCGTCGGACATGAACAACCTGCTCGAGGACGCCGCGGACGCGCTGGTGAAGGCGAAGGCCGAGATGCCGCCGCCGGTCGCCGTCCCGGACGTCTCCCCCGGCGACCTCTCCCTGGCGGTGAACCCGCCGCTGCTCCCGGCGGACTCCTCCCCGGCGACCATGATCGCCGCGGCCCAGCAGCGGCAGCAGGCGATCCAGAACGTCGACGCGCAGCAGCAGGCCGCGGGCGTGGCCAACGCGGCGCACGGCAAGGCGATCGTCGTGATGACCACACTGGCCGGTGACTACACCTCCGCCGAGGAAGCCATCCCGGCGTCCCCGAACGCCGTGACGCCCAAGCCCGTCCCCCCGGGCGGAGTGGTCGGCGGAGGCGGCGCCCCGGCGGGCGGCACCAACGGTCTCGTCGACCCAGGCGTCGTGGTCGTCACCCCCGGCGGCGGACATCCGCTGCCGGTCGACGGCTCCGGCCTGATCACCCCCGGCCCGAACGGCGGCGGCTCGACGAGCAGCCCGCTGTTCGGCGACATGTTCACCGCGGGTCTCGCCGCCGCGTCGGCCGCCGCCTTCGGGCGCTTCGGCTCGATCATGCCGCGGGTCCCGCCGTGGGCGAGCGGCAAGAACCCGCAGGACGACAAGGAAGAGAAGCCCGGCACCAAGCTCGGCGGTGGCGCGGCGGGCACCGGCGGTTCCGGTGGCGGGATCCCGATCGGCGGCGGAGCGCCGCCGACGGGCGGCGGGATTCCCGGCGGTGGCGGGATGGGCACCGGCGGTCCTGGCGACCTGCCGGCGGCGCACTCCGGGCTCGCCGGCGACGGCGGCGCGGGGAACGGGCTGAACGGCCTCGCCGGCGGCGTCGCGGGTGCGGCTGGCGCGGCCGCGGCCAAGAGCGGGATGCCGATGATGCCCATGATGCCGATGGGCGGGATGGGTGGCGGCGGCGAAGGCTCCGGACGGCGCATCCCGGCCTGGCTCGTCGAGACGGAGAACGTGTGGGGCCAGTCCTCACCGGTGGCGCCCTCGGTGATCGGCGAAGAGCAGCTTCCTTGACTCCAACGGCACTACTGACCGGGAGGTCGGCTCGGTGACTTCAGCAACCACGGCCGGGGGTTACCGGGTCGCCCCCGATCGCCTCGACACGGCAGCGGGCGAACTCGACACCCGCGCGGGCGCGCTCGCGGCCGCGAAAACGGCGCTCGACGGCGAGAACGTCCCGGCGGCCGCGTTCGGCGGCGTCTCGGCGTCGAGTCCGGCGGCCGCCTCCTACCAGCGGATGATCAAGGAGCTCGCCGGGAGACTCGGCGACCAGGTCACCAGGGCCCGGACGATTCAGAGCGGGCTCGGCGCCTGCGCGACCGGGTACCGCCGGGCCGACGTCCAGGTCGCGGCGATGTACCGCGCGCTCCTTCCCGAGGACCCGCTGCCGTCGGCGGGTTCGGCGTCCGGCGCGAGCGGCCGCACCGGCGCCTGGGCAGGCGCGATCGCGGACAACCGCACGAAGGTCGCCGACGCGCTGACCGCCGAGCGAAACGTCCTGACCCAGCTGAAGGCCGACCACGCGGACGCCGGCGCGCTCGCGCGCTCGCAGCACCGGATCTCGCTCTACGAGGACATCCTCGCCAACGACCGGCAGATCCTGCGGTTCGACCCGGCGGGCACCGGCCGCATCGCGGAGCTCGTCGGGCAGCTGCGGCCGGGCACCCGCAACGTCGGGCTGTTCGTGCCGGGGATCAACACCTCGTTCGACAACTTCCAGGATTACGCCGACCTCGGCAAGAGCCTGACCGGCGCCGACCCGACCGGCCGCACCGCGATGGTCGTCTGGGCCGACGGCGAGTTCCCGCAGGGCCTGGGGCTGGACGCGGCTTCGGCGACGATGGCGCAGAAGATGGCGCCGGACCTCAAGGCGTTCGGCGACGAGCTGCAGCAGCAGATCCACGCGAACGCGGGCGACGGGGTCATCGTCACCGGCGTCCCGCACAGCTACGGCGGCGACGTGATGGGCACCGCCGAGACGCTCGGCCTGAAGGTCGACCGGATGCTGTACGTCGAAGGCGCGGGCATGGGCCACGGCGTCTGGAGCCCAGCCGACCTGCCCGCGAGCCAGGCGGGGATCCAGCGGTTCTCGATGACAGCGCCGCTCGACCCGATCGAGACCGTGCAGGGCAACACGCGTGCCCTCGAATGGGTGTCGAACTTCGGCCACGGCGCCGATCCGGACACCTTCCCCGGCGTGACGCAGCTCGAGACCGGCCGCGACGCCTCGGGCGCGCAGCAGTGGGGCTACGAGTCACACAGCGGCGTGCTGAAGCCCGGCTCAGACTCGTGGAACAACATCTACCAGGTGATCACCGGCGGCGCGACCACGCCCGAAGGCTCCTTCCAGCCCCGGGGCATCGGCGAGGCGCTGGTCGAGGGCATCAACCAGCAGCAGGTCATCCCCAGACTGGAGTCGCCGCTGTGATCACCGACCACCCGGAGCTGAGCAAGCTCGCCGAGGAGCTCACCACCCTCATCGACAGCGTCGCGGCCTCCTTCGGCACCGAATCGAACCGGACGGTCGACGGCGAGCTCGACTGCGACCCGACGCACCCCGGGCACCTGGTCTGCTGGCAGTACGGCGTCCACCTCAACGGGTCCACAGGCGCGCAGCGCTGCCTGGTGGAGGTCGTGCTGCCGTCGCTGGAGCGGACCGGCTGGCTGGCCCGCGACCGCAGCAACGCCCTCGAGCTGATCGCCCAGTTCAGCCGCGAGGGCGCCGACGTCAACGTCCACGTCGCCCGCGCGGGCGGCGGCGTCGCGATCGTCGGCTCCACCCGCTGCCTCGAAACCCCCACCCCCTGACCCCCGCTGTGTCATGAAAGGGTCTTTCAGGGCAATTTTTGCCCTAAAAGACCCTTTCATGACACTTGGTGCGCTACTGGGGTCAGGCGCGGAAGCGGGACGGGCGCCAGTGGCGGCGGCGGCCGCGGCGGACGGCGGCGGCCGTGATCCCGGCCGCGGCGGCGAGGGCGACCCCGGCCAGGGCGAGCCCGCCGGAGAACCGGTCGGCCGTCGGGCGGACGGCGGGGCCCGCGGGGACGATCGCGCCACCGGGCGCGCGTTTCGGGACGGCCGTGCCGGGGCCGGGTGCGGTGGCGGGGATCTCGGCGGAGACCGCGGCGTAGACGTCGAGCATGCCCCAGCCGCGGCGCGGGTCGTGCGCGCCGGTGGACGGGCGGTTCGCGGTGAGAGTGAGCCGGGTGACGACCTGGTCCGGGGTCAGCTCGGGGTGGTACGCGCGGACCAGCGCAGCCGCTCCGGCGACGTAGGCCGCCGCGAGGCCCGCGTCGGTCACGGGCCAGCGGTGCGCGACGGTGCCGCCCGCGCCCGCCGACGTGCTGACCAACTCGGCTCCCGGTGCGGAGATGCCGACGTAGTCCCCGGCTTCGGTCTGCACCGGCTCGCCCGCCGGGTTCGTCGAGCCGACGGCGAGTACACCGGACGTCGCCGTCGGATACGTCCGGGAACCCTGTTGGGTGGCCGCCGCCGGTGAGACGACGACCGCGCCGCGCCCGCGCGCCCGGTTCACGGCGGCGGTCAGGGCTGGACTGTCCGAAGCGGCGGGCACCGCGATCAGGATGACCCCGGCATTGCGGTCCGAGGCGGCGTCGATGGCGACGGCCAGCGCGCCGGGGTCGCCGCCCGCGGTCGCGTCGCCGCTCGCCTGGGTGTAGCGGATCGGCAGGAGCTTCACGCCGGGTGCGATTCCGGCGAAGGTGGTGGCCGGATCCTGTTGTGCGCCGACGATCCCGGCCGCGATGGTGCCCCGGCCGTCGCAGTCGTCTTCGGCCGTGCCCGCGCCGCCGAGCAGCTGGCCGGGCGCGAACTGGCCGTTGCGGCCGTCGACCCCGGTGCCGATGACCGCGACGGTCTGCCCCGCGCCGCGCGTCAGCGGCCAGACGCGGGCCGGGTCGACCAGCCGCTGTCCCCACGGCACCGCCCCGGCGTACGTGCCCGTCGGGTTCGCGCACTGGGCCTGCGGTGGCGGTGCCGCCGACGCCGGGCCGGGCGCGGCGAACACCGCCATCAGCACCAGCGTCAGCCCTCCCTGCGTCTTCACGCGGCGAGCGTAACGACACCGGGAGGGCTACCGGGCGGGGAAAAACACCGTCAGCGCAGATCCATCCCGAGGTCCAGCGCGGGCGAGGAATGCGTCAGCGAGCCGACCGCCAGATAGTCGACGCCGGTGGACGCGTGGGCCCGCGCGTTCTCCAGCCGCAGCCCGCCGGAGGACTCCAGCCGGGTCTTCGGCGAGACCGCGTCGCGCCGCACGACGGCCAGCGCGCACTGCTCGGGCGTGAAATTGTCCAGCAGCACCTCGTCGGCCCCCGCCGCCAGCGCTTCTTCCAGCTGGGCGAGGTCGTCGACCTCGACCTCGCAGTGCAGCTGCGGCGCGTGCTCACGCACCGCGGCCAGCGCCGCGGTCACCGAACCGGCCGCCACCACGTGGTTGTCCTTGATCAGCACCGCGTCGCCGAGGCCCAGCCGGTGATTGGCCCCGCCGCCGCAGCGGACGGCGTACTTCTCCAGCAGCCGCAGGCCGGGCGAAGTCTTGCGGGTGTCCCGGATCGCGCAGCCCGTACCGTCCACTTCGGACACCCAGGCGGCGGTCGCGGTGGCCACCCCTGACAGGTGGCACAGCAGGTTCAGCGCGGTGCGCTCGGCGGTGAGCAGCCCGCGCACGGGCCCGCGGATCACCAGTGCGGGCTCCCCGCCCACCAGTGCGGCGCCGTCCTGGCGCGTGGCCAGCACCTCGTGCGAGGAGCCGAGGACGGCGTCGAAGACGGCCAGCGCGACCGGGACCCCGGCGAGGACGCCGTTGACCCGCGGGGTGATCTCGGCGAGCGCGCGCGCCTCGGCGGGCACTGTCGCGGCCGTGGTCGCGTCCGGGCCGTAGCGCAGGTCCTCGGCCAGCGCCGTGGTCACCACGCGGAGCACGTCCTCGACGTCGAGACCGTCGGCGACGAGTGCCTTTTCGACACCTGCGGAGAACTCGGTCATGCCACACCCTCCAGGGAAATCGAATCGGCCAGCACCGGCTGGCCGGACGGGCTGAGCCGGATGAGCTGCCCGCGCTGCCAGGAAAGCTCGTCCCGCTCGGGGAAATCGGTCCGCACGTGACAGCCGCGCGACTCGGTGCGCCGCGCCGCGGCGGCGACAAGTGCCTGCGCCACCAGCGTGAGCGCGGCGTCCTCCACCGCCTCATGTGTCCACAGCGGACTGTCGGTTGTGGACAGATCGAGCACCGAGCCCGCCACGGCGAGACCCTCGGCGTCGCGGCCGATGGCGGCGTAACGGCTCATCACCCGCTGCAGCGAGTCCCGCTCGGCCACCCGCGCGGTGACCTGCGACGGCAGCCGCCCGCGCCGCGGGTCGGCCAGCAGCCCGGCGGCCAGGTCGGCCGCCACCGCCTCGGCCACCCGCTGCCCGACGACCAGTCCTTCCAGCAAACTGTTGGAAGCCAGCCTGTTCGCCCCGTGCAAACCGGTCCTGGCGACCTCGCCCGCGGCGTACAGCCCGGTGACACTGGATCGTCCGTCCACAGTGGTCACCACGCCGCCACAGGCGAAATGCGCCGCCGGGGAGACCGGGATCGGGTCGGCCACCGGGTCGAGCCCGATCGCCCGGCAGGCCGCGAACACCGTCGGGAACCGCTGGGCGAAGCCCTTGATGCCGGTCGCGTCCAGGAAGACGGGGTCGTCGACGCCGCCGGGCGCCGACAGCAGGTGCCGGGCGATCGCCGCCGAGACGACGTCGCGCGGCGCGAGGTCGCCGAGCGGGTGCACGCCGCGCATGACGGACGCGCCCGTGGCGTCGAGCAGGGTGGCGCCCTCCCCGCGCACGGCCTCGGTGACCAGCGGGCAGCGCCCACGCGCGCCCGGGGTGTAGAGGACGGTCGGGTGGAACTGCACGAACTCGATGTCCGCGACCGTCGCCCCCGCGCGCAGCGCCAGCGCGAGGCCGTCCCCGGTGGCGATCTCCGGGTTGGACGTCGCCTGGTAGAGCTGCCCGAACCCGCCGCTGGCCAGCAGGACCGCCGGGGCCCGCACCACCCCGGGAACGCCGTTGCGGTCGAGCACCGTCACCCCCGCGACCTCGCCGGTCGGGGTGCGCACCGCGTCGACGGCGATGTGGTGCTCCAGCACCGGCACCCGCCGGGTGCCCGCCTGGGCGACGAGCGTGCGCTCGACCTCGGCCCCGGTCGCGTCCCCTCCGGCGTGGATGACCCGGAACGCGCTGTGCCCGCCCTCGCGGGCCCTCGCGAGCTCGGAGCTCGCCGCGGACGTCGGGTCGAACCGGGCGCCGCCGTCACGCAACCGGGTGACCGCGGCGGGCCCGCCGTCGAGGATCGACCGGACGGCCGCCTCGTCGCAGAGCCCCGCACCGGCGACGAGCGTGTCCTCGGCGTGCTTGCCGACCGTGTCACCGGCGTCGTGCTGGTCCGCCAGGACCACCGCGACGCCCCCCTGCGCCCAGCGGGTGTTGCCGTCCTCCACCGCCGCCTTCGTGACGACGAGGACGTGCAGCCCGAGCTCTTGGGCGCGCAGCGCCGCGGTCAGCCCGGCGACCCCGCTGCCGACCACCACGAGGTCCGCCCGCGCGTCCCAGACCGGCGAGGTTTTCGCCTGATGAGCACTAACCTGGCCGGTCATTCGGCGCCGCCGGGCTTGCCGATCTCGATCATCCGCCGCACCGAGGCACGGGCCCTGGCCGCCGTCCCGGGGTCCACGTGGACCTCGTCGGCGCCGTCACGCAGGCACCGCAGCAGGGCTGCCGGGGTGATCATCTTCATGTACCGGCAGGACGCCCGGTCGTTCACCGCGCGGAAGTCGATCTCCGGCGCGGCCTTGCGCAGCTGGTGGATCATGCCGATCTCGGTGGCCACCAGCACCGACTTCGCCGAGGTGGCGCGCGCGGCGTGCACCATGTCCCCTGTCGAGAGGATCTTGACCCGCTCCGGCGCGACGACACCCTCCCCCGCGAGGTAGAGCGCGGAGGTCGCGCAGCCGCATTCGGGGTGGATGAACAGGTCCGCGTCGGGGTTCTCGGCGGCCCGTTCGGCGAGCTCGTCACCGTTGATCCCGGCGTGCACGTGGCACTCGCCCGCCCAGATGTGCATGTTCTCCCGGCCGGTCTCCCGCTTGACGTGGGCGCCGAGGAACTGGTCCGGCAGGAAGAGAACCTCCTGGTCAGCGGGGATCGAGGCGACGACGTCGACGGCGTTGGACGAGGTGCAGCAGATGTCGGTCTCCGCCTTGACCTCGGCCGTGGTGTTCACGTACGAGACGACGACCGCGCCAGGGTGCTCCGCCTTCCACTCGCGCAGCTGGTCCCCGGTGATGGAGTCCGCCAGCGAGCAGCCCGCCCGCGCGTCCGGGATGAGGACGGTCTTCTGCGGAGCCAGGATCTTCGCGGTCTCGGCCATGAAATGCACCCCGCAGAAGACGATGGTGGACGCGTCGCTGCTCGCCGCGATGCGGCTGAGCGCGAGGGAATCGCCAGTGAAGTCGGCGATGTCCTGAATCTCCGGAACCTGGTAGTTGTGCGCCAGCAGGACGGCGTCGCGCTGCTTCGCGAGCGCGCGCACCTCATCCGCCCAAGCCGCATTCGCCTCTACCCCGCCGAAGGGGATGAGGCCTTCCGGAACCAACGTGGTGGTCATTGAGGCCCTCCTGGACCGCTCACCGGTTTTCGCCTTATAATCGAAAACCGTGCGAAGTCATATTAACACCCACGCCCCCCTGGCACACGAGGTTCTGGGCGCAGTACTTCAGGTGCGCTGCGACACACTCCGCGTGCTGCTGTGGCGCCGCGCGCTCGATCCGCACCTCGGCCGCTGGTCGCTGCCCGGCGGCAGGCTGCGGCCCGACGAGGACGTCGAAACGTCGGTCCGGCGGCAGCTGAAGGAGAAGGTCGACGTCCGGCAGCTCAAGCACGTCGAGCAGCTCGCGGTATTCAGCGACCCGGACCGCGTACCCGGCCCGCGGGTGGTGGCGACGGCGTTCCTCGGGCTGGTGCCGTCCGATGTGGACCCGGTCGTGCCCGAGGACACCGAGTGGCACGACGTGGCCGCGCTGCCAAGGACCGCGTTCGACCACGAGGCGATCGTGCTGCGCGCGCGGGACCGCCTGCGGTCGAAACTCTCCTACACCAACGCGGGTTTCGCCCTCGCGCCCGAGCAGTTCACGATCTCCGCGCTGCGCGGGCTGTACTCCGCCGCGCTCGGCTACAAGGTGTCCGCGACGAACCTGCAACGGGTGCTGTCGCGGCGCGGGCTGCTGGTGCCCACCGGGGACACCGCGCCGCCCGGCCGCAGCGGCGGCCGTCCCGCCGCGCTGTTCTCCTTTGCGGGCAAGGGCATGCAGATCACGGACCCGTTCGCGGTGTTCCGCCCGCCCCCGGCACCGTGACTGTGCTGCGGACGGACCGGCTTCCCCGTACCTTGAACGGGTGGCGGAAGCGAAGCGGGAGACGAACGGGACGACGACGTTGCCCCTGTTCCCACTCCAGACGGTTCTGCTGCCGGGAGTACATCTCCCCTTGCACATCTTCGAGCCCCGGTACCGGCAGCTGACCGCGGATCTGGTCGGCGGCAGCGTGCCGGGCCGGGAGTTCGGGGTGATCACGCTGCGTACCTCGCTGGTCCGCGAGGTGACCAGTCAGGACCATCTCTACGACGTCGGCTGCAGCACCGTGCTGCGCGAGGCGAAGCAGCTTCCCGACGGCCGGTTCGACGTGGTCACGACGGCGCGGCGGCGGTTCCGGCTGCTCGAACTCGACACCACGTCCGCGCCGTATCTGCTCGGCTCGGTCGAATGGCTGCCCGACGAGCGGCTCCCGATGAGCGGCGTCGAGACCTACGGACGGCTGGCGGCGATCGCCCGCGCGGCGCACCGGCGCTACTGCGAATCCGCCTGGCATTCCGACGACTGGCGGGTGCCGGGGGAGGACGCCGAACTGGGCGAACTGGCCTATCAGCTCGCCGCCGACTGCCTGCTGCCGCTGGAGGACCGCCAGCAACTGCTGGAGGAGACGAACCCGGTGCGGCGCCTGCGGATGGTCTGCCGCCTCCTGACCCGCGAAGCCGGCTTCCTCGCCGCGCTCGGCGCCGTCCCCATGCCCACGAGCGAACTCGGCGACTTCAGCCAGCCGTCCAGCCTCAACTAACCCCCAGGCCGCGTGATCAGACTGCCGTCACCCGTGTTCGAACTGCCGTCACGCGTGATCAGACTGCCGCCTTTCGTCCCGGCAATCTGATCACGGGTGACGGCCGTCTGATCACGGATGCCGTGACGGCGGGTGGCCTACGCCGACTCGGGCAAAAACGATCAGCCGAGTCGGCGTCCCAGGTCATCCCGCCCGTTCCACGCCGTCATCAGCGCGTAGACCAGCGCCGTCATCAGCGGGGCGGCGAGCAGGATCCAGGACGACTCCAGCTGCGGGGCCTTCTCGATGACCGCGCCGAGCGCGGGCGGCGCGGTGATCTCGTACTTCATCGTGACGAACCAGGAGCCCATCTGGGTGCCCAGCCAGCCGGCCAGCGCCGAGCCGCCGGTCGCGGCCAGCAGCACGACCGGGCCGCGGCGTTCGCGCAGGAACCAGGCCGCGAGCCCCACCACCAGGCCGAGGCCGAGACTAAGGAAACCGTAGATCGCGAGGTCGTCGAAGCGGTGCCAGCTCTCCAGCTCCAACGGCACGGGCTTGTCCGTCAGCGAGATCACGCGCATCCGCTGCGCCGGCGCCAGCACGGACCACAGCCAGCCGAGCGGGATGCCGAGCAGCCCGGCGGTGGACAGCACGCTCACCGCGGGCAGCAGGTCGGCCTTGACCACGACCTTCGCCCGCTCCTGATGCAGGCGTGGGAACACCGGGACCGACCATGGATCGTCCACGGCCGAAGACCGGTGCGCCGCACGGTTCGTAGGCTCGACCATCCCGGACTCCCTCCCCTGCTACGTGGACAGAGCGTAACTGTCCGCGAGAAGACCAGGCTAGCCGGACAGCTCACCGTGGCGGCTGCACCGCGCCGTCCACCCCGCCGGGGTGATCTGGACGATCATGCGGCGCGCGCACCGCGCGCAGAACCGGGGCGGCTCCAGCGCGGTACGCGGGTTGACACAGCCGGGATGCGCGGCCCCGCCGTCCTCTATCTGTCCACAGTGGACGCAATAGACGGGGGGGTCAGAGAGAGTCACTGAGCGCCTTGACCGGCATCTTGAGGTCCTTCAGCATCTCCAGGTCCTGATCCGCCGAGCGGCCCAGGTTGGTCAGGTAGTTGCCGACGATGATCGCATTGATCCCGCCGAGCATGCCCTGCTTGGTGCCGAGGTCGCCGAAGGTCAGCTCACGGCCGCCGGAGAAGCGGATCAGCGGCCGCGGCATGGCGAGCCGGAACGCGGCGACCGTGCGCAGCGCGTCCTTGCCCTCGACGATCTCGTAGTGCTCGTACGGCGTGCCGGGCTGCGGGATGAGGAAGTTCATCGTGCACTCGTCCGGGTTCAGCTCGGCCAGCTGCGCGGCGAACTCGGCGCGCTGTTCGACGGTCTCCCCCATGCCGATGATGCCACCGCAGCAGACCTCCATGCCCGCCTCGCGGATCATGCGCAGGGTCTCCCAGCGCTCTTCCCAGGTGTGCGTGGTGACCACGTTCGGGAAGTGCGAGCGCGCGGTCTCCAGGTTGTGGTTGTAGCGGTGCACGCCCATGTCGACCAGGTCGTCGACCTGCTCCTGGGTCAGCATACCGAGCGAGCAGGCGATCTGGATGTCGTTCCCGTCGGCGCGGATGGCCTTGACGCCTTCGCGGACCTGGGTCAGCAGGCGCTTGTCCGGGCCGCGCACGGCGGCGACGATGCAGAACTCCGTCGCGCCGGTCTCGGCGGTCTGCCGGGCGGCCTTGACCAGGCCCGGGATGTCCAGCCACGCGGAGCGCACCGGGGTCGGGAAGCGGCCGGACTGCGAGCAGAAGTGGCAGTCCTCCGGGCAGCCGCCGGTCTTGAGGCTGATGATGCCCTCGACCTCGACCTCGGGGCCGCACCAGCGCATCCGCACGTCGTGGGCCAGCGCCAGCAGGTCGGTGAGGTGCTCGTCGCCGAGCCGCAGGACCTCGAGGAGCTGGGCCTCGGCGAGTCCTTCGCCCCGCTCCAGCACCTGCTCACGGGCCACCCGCAGGACGTCCGCGCCCACGGCGTCGAGGCTGGTCTTCTCCGGGGCTGAGGTCACTGAAGGTCTCCCTGTTCACGGCGGTGTGTTCCGGCGCCCATCATCGTGCATCACCAGGCGCGGGCGCACAGCGACGCACGTCACTTCTGGGCGGACGCGCTCCCGGCGAAGCACTCCGGGTCGAACTGCCCGCCGAACCACGGGGACAGCCCGCGCCCGGCCCCGGCGAGGAAGTCCTCGCGCCCGGCGGCGCCCAGCCCGGCCGGCAGCACGCCGAGCAGGGGCGCCCCGGCGGCCACCGGCAGGTCCTCGAGGTTGCACAGCGCGGCGAGGTCCGGTTCGTCCGGCCAGGAGCCGATGACCACCCCGGCGACGTTCAGACCGCGCTTCGTGGCCACCTCGGCCGTCAGCGCCGTCGCGTTCAGCGTGCCCAGCCCGGCCTCGGCCACCACGACCACCGGCGCGCCCAAGGCCCAGGCGACGTCGGCCAGGCTGTTGCCACGCTCGTCGAAGCGCACGAGCAGCCCGCCCGCGCCCTCGATCAGCGTGAGGTCGTGGTCGGCGTCGAGCTCCGTCGCGGCGCGGGCGATCTCCACCGGGCCCAGCGGGGCGAGCCCACTACGGCGCGCGGCGGCCTCGGGGGACAGCGGATCGGGATAGCGGCGCAACTCGCGCAACGTCGGACCGGCGCCGACAAGGCGCTCGACGTCGGCGAGGTCGCCCGGCTCACCCGGGCGTACCCCGGTCTGCGCGGGCTTCAACACGGCCACCCGGCGCCGCTGCGACAGCGCCAGCGCCGCTATCGCCGCCGTGGTGATCGTCTTGCCGACCCCGGTTCCGGTCCCGGTTATCACCAGCATGCTCACGGGCAGAGAAGTTATCGGAATCCACCGGCGCGAACACCCCCGACCCCGGCTCGGACAGGTAAACCTGCGCGCCGCCGACGTCGAAGTACATTCCGGTCAGGTGCAGCTCGCCACGCCGCTCGGCATCCGCGACCAGCGGATAGTCGCGCAGGTTGGCCAGCTGCTGCATGACGTTGTGCAGCGCGAGCCGGTCGATCTCGCGGGGCGGGGCCTGCCCGTCGAGGCTGACCTCCTCCGTCCGGCGCGCGCTCGGCGCGGCGTGCTCCAGCCAGGCGGCGAGCTGGGGCGTGTTCGCCGGGGCGCCGTGGGCCAGCGCGCTCATCGCGCCGCAGCCGGAGTGCCCGCAGATCACGACCTCCCGCACGGCGAGCACGCCGACGGCGAACTCGATCGCCGCGCCGATCGACGGGTCGGCCTGCCCGGCGGGCACCAGGTTGCCGATGTTGCGGATGGTGAACAGGTCGCCCGGTCCGCTGGTGGTGATCAGGTTCGGCACGATCCGGGAGTCACCGCAGGTGATGAACAGCGTGTGCGGCTTCTGCCCACCGGCGAGCTCGCTCAGCGTCGGCTGGACGAGCGCGGCGGTGCGGCGCTGGAACTCCGTCGCGCCGCGGCGGGTCGGGCCGCCACGCTGACTGGGCAGCCCGACATCGACGGCCTGCCAGTCCGACCACGGCGCCAAGCGGCGCGGGACGGCCCGGGAGGCGGCGTTGCGGGACAACGTCGGCTTCGCGGACTTGCCGGTCGCGAACCAGGGATGGCCGACCTCGTCGACGACGACGGTGCCCCCGGCCCGTTCGTAGGCCTGCTGCCAGCTGGTGAGGCTGTCGAACGCGGCGTGGTCGAGGTAGTCGACCACCAGTTCCAGCGTCACCGTGGTGCCCTCGGGCACCGCGCCGAGCACCTTGGACAGCCGCGGCACCGAGAGGAACGTCAGCACGCCCTCGACGACGACGCGCCACTGGTCGCCGTCGCGATGGGCGTGGATGCCCGACCACACGGTGCGGCGCAGCATCAGCACGAGCGCCAGCCCGATGCCGAGGAGCACGCCGGTGAGCAGGTCGAACACGACGACGCCGAGCAGCGTCACCAGGTACACCGCGAGGTCGCCGTGCTTGAACACCTGCCGGATGTGGGCGGGGTTGACCAGTTTCGCGCCGACGTGGACCAGCAGCCCGGCGAGCGCGGCGAGCGGGATGTTCTGGATCAGCCCGGCGAGCAGGACCACGAACACGAGCACCCAGACGCCGTGCAGGATCGCCGACGCGCGGGTCTTGGCCCCGGCGTTGACATTGGTGGAGCTGCGGACGATGACGCCGGTGACGGGCAGGCCGCCGAGCGCGCCGGAGACCATGTTCGCCGCTCCCTGGCCGAGCAGCTCGCGGTCGAGGTTGGAGCGGGCGCCGGTGTGCAGCTTGTCGATGGCGACCGCGGACAGCAGGCTTTCCACGCTGGCGATCAGCGCGATCGTGACCACGGCGACGGCGAAGCCGGTCCAGCCGGAGTCTGGCAGCTGGGGGACGAACCGGATCGAGAGCAGGTCGCCCGGCAGTTCGACGCGGGGCAGCGTCATGCCGGACACCACCGAGAGCAGGGTCGCCAGCGCGATCGCGGCGAGCGGGCCGGGGACCTTGCGGACCGCGGCGGGCAGCCGGGGCCAGAGCAGCAGCACGGCGATGGTCAGCAGGCCGATCAGGGTGGCCGAGTCGTGGTGGGCGATGACCTGGGCGGGCAGTTCGAGGATGTTGTCGATCGCGGAGCTCTGCGCGGTGCCGCCGAGCACGACGTGCAGCTGGCCCAGCACGATGGTGACGCCGATGCCGGCGAGCATGCCGTGCACGATCGCCGGGGAGATCGCCAGCGCGCCGCGGGCGATCCTGCTCGCGCCGAGCAGGAGCTGGAGCGCGCCGGCGGCGACGGTGATGGCGCAGGTGGTGGCCCACCCGAAGGTGTTGATCGTCTCGGCCATCACCACGGTCAGTCCCGCGGCCGGTCCGCTGACCTGCAGCGCCGAACCGCCGAGCGCACCGGCGACCACGCCGCCGACGATCGCCGCGATCAGCCCGGCGACGATCGGGGCGCCGGAGGCGAGCGCGATTCCGAGGGACAGTGGGACGGCAACCAGGAACACCACCAGGGAGGCGGGCAGGTCGTGTCGAAGCACGGCTCTCGTATTCATGATCACCAGGTAACCGAACCTCGTGTGAAATGTCCGCTATGTTCCACACGATCGAGTGATCAATTGTCAGATTTCCCACTTTTGGGGGACTCAAGCCCCGGCCATCGACACCCGAATTCACCCACCAGAAACCCCCGATCCGTTGACACGAAACAAACTCATGTTCGCTCAGCGGGGAACTCGGACCGACACCGGGGAACTCGGCCCCCACGGTGTGGGACTCGCCGGGCGTCGGCGAGTCCCACACTCGAGGGCCCGAGTTCTACACCGGCGGGCCCGAGTTCTACACCTGCTGGGGGGCGTTGGTGTGGACGAAGGACCGGGCGTCGGCGTCGAGCAGCGAGACCTGCGCGGCGCCGACGTCGAAGTACATGCCCGTCAAGTGGAGCTCGCCCGCGGCCAGCGCCGCCGCGACGACCGGGTGGCGCGCCAGGTGATCCAGCTGCTGCACGACGTTGTGCAGCGCCAGCTGATCGGCCTCGGCTCCGGCGCGGCGGCTGTCGAGCAGCACCGGGCCGTGCGTGGCGCGGCGGCGCAGGGTCGCGTCGCCGTGCCGAAGCCAGCTGCCGAGGTTCGGCAGCCCGCCGGGCGCGTCGCCGAGCAGCGCCTTCATCGCGCCGCAGCCGGAATGCCCGCACACCACCACTTCCCGGACCCGCAGGACGCCGACGGCGTACTCGATCGCGGCGCCGACGGAGGAGTCCGGTTCTCCCCCGGCGGCCGGGTCGGGGACGAGGTTGCCGATGTTGCGGACGGTGAACAGGTCGCCCGGTCCGCTGGTGGTGATCAGGTTCGGCACGATCCGCGCGTCACCACAGGTGATGAACAGCGTGTGCGGCTTCTGCCCGTGCGCCAGGTCGCTGAGCGTCTGCCGCAGCAGGGGTGCCGCGCGGCGCTGGAACTCCTTGGTGCCACGGCACAACGGGCCGCTCGCGGTCCGCTGGCCGGGCACGCTCGCGTGCTCGGCCTGCCAGTCCGACCACGGCGCGAGCCAGCGCGGGACCACCTTGGCGGCGACACCGCGGCGCAGCGTCGGCACCCCGGACTTGCCCCTGGCGAACCACGGGTGCCCGAGCTCGTCGACGACCACCGTGCCGCCCGCCCGGGTGAACGCGTGCTGCCAGCCGCGCAGGCAGTCGAACGCGGCGTGGTCGAGGTAGTCGACCTGCAGCTCCAGCGTGACCTCCGTGCGATCGCCGACCTCGGCGAGCACCCTGGTCAGCCGCGGCACCGACAGGAACGTCAGCGCACCCTCGATCACCACCCGCGCCCGCGGGCCGTCGTCCTCAACGCGGATGCCGGAGAACAGCATCCGCCGCAGCATCAGCGCCAGTGCCAGCACGACCCCCGCCGCGACGCCGGTGAGCAGGTTGACGGCCACCGCACCGACCAAGGTCACGAGGTACACGGAAACGTCGCCGTGGCGCAGGACTTCCTTGAGGTGGGGCAGGTTCACCAGTTTCGCGCCGACGTGGACGAGCAGCCCGGCGAGCGCGGCGAGCGGGATGGCGCGCAGGACACCGGGCAGGGCGAGGCAGAACAGCAGGATCCACGCGCAGTGCAGGACGGCGGAGGCCCGGGTGCGGGCACCGGCCTCGAAGTTGGTCATGCTGCGCACGACGACACCGGTGACGGGGAAACCGCCGAGCGCGCCGGCGGCGAGGTTCGCCAGGCCCTGCCCGGCCAGCTCACGGTCGAGGTCGGTGCGCGGGGCGTCGCGCAGCTTGTCGACGGCGACCGCCGACAGCAGGCTTTCCAGGCTGACGATCAGCGCGATGGTGAGCACCGCGACGGCGACGGCGAGCCAGCCGCTCGCCGGGACCTCGGGGACGAACCGGATCGGGGGCAGCCCGGCGGGCAGGTCCACCCGGGGCAGCGTCATCCCGGCGGCCAGCGAAAGCCCGGTGGAGAGCGTCACCGCGGCCAGCGGCGCGGGAATCCGCCGCAGCGGCTGGGGCAGCCGGGGCCAGGCGAGCAGGACGAGGATGGTCAGCACGCCGACCTGCACGGCCTGGTCGTGGTGGCCGGCGAGCTGGGCGGGCAGCGCGAGCACGTTGGCGATCGCCGAGCCCTGCGCCGTGCCGCCCAGTACGACGTGCAGCTGGCCCAGCACGATCGTCACGCCGATCCCGGCGAGCAGGCCGTGCACGATCGCCGGGGAGATGGCCAGCGAGGCGCGGGCGACGCGGCTGACGCCGAACAGGATCTGGAGCACCCCGGCGCCCATGGTGATCGCGCAGGTCACCGGCCAGCCGAAGGTGCCGATCGTGTCGGCGAGGACGACGGTCAGTGCGGCCGAAGGGCCACTGACCTGGAGTACGGAGCCACCGAAGAGGGCGGCGACCAGTCCGCCGACGACGGCGGAGATCAGGCCTGCCAGCAGCGGAGCGCCGGCGGCGTGGGCGATGCCCAGCGAAAGGGGTACGGCCACGAAGAAGACCACCAGGGAGGCGGGCAGGTCGTGACGCAGGAACTGCAGCTTGCGTAGCGGGTTGGTCCGGCGGCCCGGCGGCCCGGTGTCGTGTTCGCCACGAACGATCTCGATCATGCGGGTAGGAAACCGAAAACCCGGGCAAATGTCTGCTATGCAAAGGTTTTTCGCGTTCCGGACGATGTCGTACCGCGAGGACCCTTCGGACAATTCACCCGAAGCGCCTAGCAACACCGCGCCGACGCTAGCTCGTTCGCATGGTCATCCGAGTCAGCGACTACTCAGCGTTCCAATGTGGATACCCAACGTGCCCAGTGGTCGCCGTCACACTCGATCCGGTGAATTCGGCCGGGCTCAGGCCTTTTCGGCCACCGCGAGCATCGCCGAGGTGATCGCGGCGACGTCGGCGTCCCCGGTGACGAACGGCGGCATGGTGTAGATCAGGTCCCGGAACGGGCGCAGCCAGACCCCGTGCCCGGTGACCACCTCGGTCGCGACGGCCATGTCCACCGGATGGTCGAGCTGGAGCACCCCGATCGCGCCGAGCACCCGGACGTCGGCGACCGACGGCAGGTCGCGCGCGGGTTCGAGCCCGGCCCGCAACCCGGCCTCGATCCTGGGCACGTCGCTCTTCCAGCCGCCGTCGGCCAGCAGCCCCAGCGACGCGTTGGCCACCGCGGACGCGAGCGGGTTGCCCATGAACGTCGGGCCGTGCGCGAGCACCGGGAGCTCCCCGCGCGAGATGCCGCGGGCGATCTCCGGCGTGCACAGCGTCGCGGCCATGGTGAGGTATCCGCCGGTCAGCGCCTTGCCGACGCACAGGACGTCCGGCGTCACCCCGGCGTGCTCGGCGGCGAACATCGCCCCGGTCCGGCCGAACCCGGTCGCGATCTCGTCGAAGACCAGCAGCACGCCGTGTGCCTCGGTCAGCTCCCGCAACACGCGCAGATAACCGGGGTGGTGGAACCGCATGCCGCCCGCACCCTGCACCACCGGTTCGACGATGACGGCGGCGAGTTCGTCGGCGTGCCGCCCGATCGCCTCGTCCAGGACGTCCACATAGGACGGATCCGGCGCCGCGCCGAACCCGGCGGGCGGCGCGGGCACGAACACCTGGTCCGGCAGGACTCCCCGCCACAGCGAATGCATCCCGCCCTCGGGATCGCACACGCTCATCGGGGTGAAAGTGTCACCGTGGTAGCCGCCGCGCCAGGTGAGCAGCCGGCGTTTTCCCTTGCGCCCCAGCGACTGCCAGTACTGCAGGCACATCTTCACGGCCACCTCGACCGAGACCGAGCCCGAATCGCACAGGAACACGTGCTCGAGCCCCGCCGGCGAAAGGTCGACGAGCGTCTTCGCCAGCCTGATCGCCGGCTCATGCGTCAACCCGCCGAACATGACGTGACTCATCTTCGCCGCCTGCGCGGCGAGCGCGGCGTCGAGCACGGGGTGCCGGTAGCCGTGGATCGCGGCCCACCACGACGACATCCCGTCGACCAGCTCACGCCCGTCGGCCAGCTTCAACCGCACCCCACTCGCCTCGGTGACGACCAGCGGTGCGACGGTGCCCGGCATCGGGCCGTACGGGTGCCAGACGTGCTGGGCGTCGAGGCTGAGCAGTTCGGCGGCGTCCATGCGCCCGAGCCTAGGTCAGGGCCCCACTAAGCTCGCCGCGGTGACCACCGAACGAATCGGCCCGCCGATGCGGGCGGGCGAGCGCGAGTCGCTGCGAGCCTTCCTCGACTTCCACCGCGCGACCCTCGCGCTGAAATGCGACGACCTGTCCGACGAGCAGCTACGCAGCCGATCGATGCCACCTTCGACGTTGACCCTGCTCGGCCTCGTCCGGCACCTGGCCGAGGTGGAGCGCACCTGGTTCCGGCGGGTCATCAACGCCGAGGACATCCCCTTGCTGTGGTCGCCCGAGGGTGACTACCAGGCCGCCTACGACGCCAGCGCGTCCACGCGTTCCGAAGCGTTCGGCGCCTGGCAGGCCGAGGTCGAGCACTCCCGCCGGATCGAGGCGGCGGCGGAGTCGCTCGACGTCACCGGGTACCAGCCGCGCTGGGGTGAGGACGTATCGCTCCGGCTGGTGATGCTGCACCTGATCCACGAGTACGCCCGGCACAACGGCCACGCAGACCTGCTCAGAGAAGGCGTCGACGGAGTGGTAGGAGCCTGAGTGGCCCCTGAAGGCCACCATCACGGCGTTTTACGCCGTGAAGGTGGCCTTCAGGGACAGCGGAGGCGGACTGGGAGGGTTTCCAGGCCGTGCATCAGGGTGCTCGCGCGCCAGCGCAACGTCTCGGGGTCGGCAGTGAGGGTCAGGGCTGGGAAGCGGGTGATGAGGGCGCCCAGCGCTATCTCCGCCTCCAGGCGGGCCAGGGGCGCTCCGACGCAGTGGTGGATTCCGTGGCCGAAGGCCAGATGGCCACTGGCGGGCCTGGTGACGTCGAGCCGGTCGGGGTCCGGGAACCGGGCCGGGTCGCGGTTCGCGCCCAAGAGGGAGATCAGGACGAACTGGCCCACCGGGATCGTCACGTCGCCGACCTCGAGCGGTTCGGTGGTGAAACGCAAGGTCGCGAGGTGGACCGGGCCGTCGTAGCGCAGGAACTCCTCCACCGCGCCCGGCAGCAGGGCGGGGTCGGCACGCAGGGCCGCCAGCTGCGCGGGCTCGCGCAGCAGGGCCAGTACGGCGTTGCCGATGAGGTTGACCGTGGTCTCGTGGCCAGCGACGAGCAGCAGGAACGCCATCGACACGAGTTCGGCCTCGGACAGCGAATCGCCCTCGTCGGTGGCGTGCACCAGGTCTGACAGCAGGTTCTCGCCGGGGTTCTCCCGCTTCTCCGCGATCAGCCCGCTCAGGTAGGCGTACATCAGCCGCGCGGACTCCTGGACCTCCGTGGCCGGAGCCGAGGACACCAGGACCCCCGACCAAACGGCGAACTCGTGGCGGTCCTCCTCGCGCACCCCGAGCAGCTCGCAGATCACCGTGATCGGCAGCGGGCCCGCGAACCCGGCCAGCAGGTCGACCTCGTCGCCCGTGCCCAGCTCGTCGAGCAACTGCGCGGTGATCTCCTCGATCCGCGACCGCATCCTGGCCACCGAGCGGGCGGTGAACGCCTTGTTGATCAGCTTGCGGACGCGGGTGTGGTCCGGCGGATCCATGTTGAGCATGTGCGTGCCGAGCGACTGGGCGAACCCGCCCTGCACACCCGTCGCGCTGACCTGCGTGAACAGGCGCGCCACCTGGCCGCTGTCCTTGCTGAGCCGTGTGTCGGTGAGCAGGGCGCGCGCTTCGGCGTACCGGCTCACCACCCAGACGCGCAGCCCGCGAGGAAGCCGGGCGGGGCGGACCGGCCCCTGCTCGCGCAGCAGCGCTTCCAGCTCGTGCGATCGCTGGGCGAAGTCCTCGCCCAGCTCGGTCAGCTGATCTGGCCGCCCCATCCGCTACCCCCGGTAGGTCACCGTTCGCCGAGCGCGGCGATCACCCGCTCGGACACCTCGGTCCAGTATGCCCGCTGTTCGGCGCGCTCTTTGGCGTCCGCGGGCCATTCCTGCTGGAACCGCAGGGTCGCCTTCTGCCCGGCGGAACCGACCGCGACCCGCAGCGTCGAGTCGTGGTCCCAGTCCTTCGGCCGCCAGGTCAGCTGGACCTGCTCGCCGGCGGAGAAACTCCGGATCTCCCCCGTCGTGCCGTTCGCCGTCTCGTAGGACGCGCCGCGCCTGCTCGGCAGTTCGGCACCAGGTCCGAGCCAGATCTCCACGCCCTCCCGACTGACCAGGAACTCCCAGAGCTGCGCCGGTGTTCGCGGCACAGCCTGGGAAACCCCTACCTGCCAACCGGAATCGGCCGTCTTCCCCTCGTCTCTGCTCACCCCGCCATCATCCCATCGAGTGCGGCCGAGAGCCGTCACCGGTCCGGGTGGAGGATCATTCCCGTGCGCTACCGCCCGATTTCGCCCGCCCTTCTCGTGGCAGAACTGACCGAGCGCGTCGTGGCGGTCACCGAGCGCCGATGGATCGCGGTCGCGATCGACGGCGCCGACGGTGCGACCAACACCACAGAACTCGCCGACGCGCTGGTGGATCCCTTGCGGGTACTGGGTCGCGAGACGCTGCGCGTGTCGGCGCGGGACTTCCTGAAGCCCGCCTCACTGCGGTTCGAGCACGGGAAGGAAAACCCCGACTCGCGCTACTACGACTGGCTCGACACCGGCGCGCTGCGCCGCGAGGTGCTCGAACCACTCACGGACGAGGGCACGGGTGAGGTGCTCCCGGCGTTGTGGGACACGGTGCGTGACCGCGCCACCCGCCGTGACCGGGTGAAACTCGCGGACGGCGGGGTCGTGGTGGTCGACGGCGAGCTGCTGCTCGGCGCTGGACTCGCCTTCGACGTCACCGTGCACCTGTGGCTCTCCCCCGCGGCGCTCCGGCGTCGCCTGCCACCGGAAGCCGCCTGGGCCGCCCCCGCGTACGAGCGGTACGAAGAGGAGACCGGCCCGTCCGGCTTCGCCGACGTCGTGGTCCGGGTGGACGACCCGAAGCACCCCGCGCTCTACCTCGAGGGCGCCTGAGTCATCCGGGCGCGCAGGGCCTCGGCGGCGGGACCCGCCTCGTCGATCGGCACGATCCACTCGTCCTGCCGTACACCTTCGTCGGCGACGCGCACGCGCAGCGCGGGGCCGGCGCCCGGCGTGACGGTGTACCCGAGGCCGATCTCGACCTTCTCGCCGCCCGGCAGGTCGACAACCTCGAACGCCGCGATCCCGGCGAAGACGACCGAGTCGTCATGGTTGTCGTCCACGTGACGACGTCGTTCGCGGCGGATCCGCACGGCGATCTCGTCGTGGCGGATCAGGAACCAGCCGTCGGCCTCGTCGCGCAGCGGGAAGGACAGCTCGGCCATCGTGGCGACGAGCTCGCCCGTGGGCCTGGCCAGTACCGAAGCCGAGGCGTTGCGCACCGCGAGCCACGGGACGAGCGCGAGCACCACCAGCACCGCGCCGGCGATGAGCAGCTGATCGTCACCCAGCCTGACCAGAACACCGATCGCGCCGTAGACACCGGCGAGGACTCCGCTGATCGCGGCGACCCGGTTCCACCGCGACGGCGCGTTCCGCAGGACGTACCCGGCCAGCAGGACGATCAGCGCCATCGCGAAGAACCCGAGCGCGGGCAGCACGGCCCCGGAGCCGGGGCGGCGAAGTCCCACCAGGGATAACACGCCCAGGACGGCGAGGACGATCGGCCCCAGCAGCATCGCGATCAGGTAAGTACGCCGGGCGCGGACGAGCACGTGCTCGCTGTCGGGCGCGGACGGTGTGGTCATGGTTCTCCCCCGGAAACGGCGCTTCAGCGCGCCAGGAACGCCAGTACTCGTTGCCAGGTCAGCTCGGCCGCTTCGGCGTCGAGCGGCTTGCTCTCCCGGGTGCCAGGGTCGGTGTACAGGTGCGAAACGGCGTCGTAGCGGAAGATCTCCGTGTGCTGACGGGGTTTCAGCACGTCGAGCTCGTCTTCCTCGACCCAGTCGTCCGGGCTGGCGGCGTGCAGCGTCACCGGGAGCCCGTCGAGGCCGGTGAGCTCCGGCGAACCGTGCAGCAGCACCAACGCGGACGCGTCGCCGCGCAGCTTCGCGATGCGAGCGGCGACGCCGGAGCCCAGCGACAGCCCGGCGTAGACCGCTCCGGCGGGCACGTCGGCGACGGCGTCACGGGCGCGTTCCATCAAGACGACCATGCCGAGCTGCTGCGCCAGCGCGACCCCGTCGGCGACGTTGCCCGCGGTGCGGCCGTCGTACAGGTCGGGGGTGCGCACGGTGTGCCCGGCGGCGCGCAGCCGCTCGGCGGCCGCGCGGACGGCGGGACGCAGGCCCAGCGCGGAGTGGAAGAACACGACGTCGGCCATCAGCGCACCGCCGCGACCGGGTCGCCGTCGAGCAGGCCCGAGAGCCGCTTCGCCATGACGTCCCAGCGCCAGTTCTCGGTCACCCAGGCCCGCCCTGCCTCGCCCATCCGCCGTGCGCGGACGGGGTCTTCGAGCAACGCCACCAGCGTTTCGCGCAGCTGGTTCACGTCACGGCCGTCGACGACGTGGCCGGTGACCTCGTCGAGCACGGCCTCGGGGGCGCCGCCGGAGTTGCCCGCGACCACCGGCAGCCCGGTCGCCGAGGCCTCCAGGTAGACGATGCCGAGCGCCTCGACGTCGAGTCCTTTGCCCCTGGTCCGCGCGGGCATCGCGAACACGTCGCCCGCGTTGTAGTGCGCGGGCAGCTCCTGCCAGGGCACGGAGCCGGTGATCACCACACTGTCGCCGACGCCGAGCGAGTCGACCAGCCCGGTGAGGTGCTTGCGGTAGGGCCCGCCGCCGACCAGCAGCAGCGCGACGTCGGGAACGCGTTTGCGCAGCTCGGGCAGCGCCTGGATGAGCAGGTCCTGGCCCTTGCGGGGCACCAGCCGCGACACGCGCACACGATGGTCGGCCGGTCCGCCAGGCCGTGGCGCGAGCGGATCTCCTCGCGGGCGGCCGCGTCGGGCCGGAACAACGTGGTGTCGACCCCCGACGGGAGCATTTCCAGCCCGGCCAGCGCGCCGAACGCGGCGGCGAACCGGGTGCGCGTGTACTTGCTGACGTAGGTGAGCACGTCGGCGGTGTCGCCGATGCGGCGCAGCGCCTGCCGCGCGCCCGGCAGCATCGACCAGCCGACCTCGTGGCCGTGTGTGGACGCCAGCACCCGCCGGGCGCCCGCGCCGCGCAGGGAGTGCCCGAGCAGCGCCAGCGGAGCCGCGGCGCCGAACCAGACGGCTTCGCAGTCACGAGCGCGCATGATCTCCTTCGCCCGCTTCAGCACGTCCGGGGTCGGCAGCATCAGCGACGTCGGATGCCGGACGACCTCGAAGGGCGCGGCGGCGTCGAACTCGGTGTGCGAGCCGGAGTCGCGTTCCCAGGCCGGGGCGTAGACGACCAGGTCGTCGGCGGGAAGGCGGGTGGCCAGCGAGTTCAGGTAGTTCTGGATCCCGCCGGGCCGGGGCGGGAAGTCGTTGGTCACCAATAGCGTCCTCAGCACACCCAGCAGGCTACTGGCCGCCACGAAAACGGCCGGGGCGGTATCGCACGAACGTGTGCGACACCGCCCCGGCCGGGACGTGACGGCGGAGCTCAGGACGGGCGGCGGGCCCCGCTGTACTGGCTCTGCAGCGGCGAGATCTTGACGACGTCGCCCGAGGTGGGCGCGTGCACCATCATCCCGTTGCCGAGGTACATGCCGACGTGCGAGACCGGCGAGTAGTAGAACACCAGGTCGCCCGGCTGCAGCTGGTCGCGCGACACCGGGGTGCCGAACGTGGACTGCTCACGGCTCGATCGCGGCAGGCTGATGCCCGCCTTGTTGTAGGCCCACAGCATCAGGCCCGAGCAGTCGAAGGTGCCCGGCCCGGTGGCGCCCCACACGTAGGAGCTGCCGAGCTTGCTGAGCGCGGCGTCGATCGCCAGCTCGGCCTGGGCGTTGGGGGCCTTGACGTTCGGGGCGGCCCCGCCCTTGTCCCGCTGCGCCGCCTTGTCGAGGATGCTGAGCGCGGAGTTCGCGGCCTTGAGCTGGTTGATCTGGTCGCTGAGCGAACTCTGCCTGCCGGTGATGTCGTCCTTGAGCTTCGCCGAGGCGTCGCGGGCGGCCGTGGCGCGGTTCTGCGCGTCGGTGGCCTTCCCGGTCGCGGCCGCGGCGGCCTGGACGGCGCCCGAGAGGTTGTTCAGCGCGACGTACTTGTCGTTCGCCAGCATGTCGAGCGCCGAGGAACGCTCGAGGAACTCCTGGGTCGTGTTGCCCGCCAGCAGCGCGGAGAGCTTGTTCATCTCCACCCCGCTGGTGAAGGAGGCGCCGGCGAACTTGTCGACCTCGGTGCGGTAGGTCTCCTCGGTGCCGGCGGCCTTGGCCCCGGCGTCCTTGGCCGCGTTCACGTCGGCCGCCGCCTTGTCGAGCTCGGCCTGTTTGGCGGTGAGGTCGTCCTGTGCCTTGAGGAGGTCTTCGTTGATCTGCTCGGCCTGTGCCGCGAGTTCGCGGTACTTGGCGAGCGCTTCGGAGATGCCGCCCGCGGGCGGGGCCTGGGGGGCGGGGGCGGCGATGGCGGCGGGCTGCGTGGCTGTGACCAGGGTGATCACCGCGAACGCGGCGAGCGCACCGGACACCACGCGCTTGACTCGTTGCGACTGCACGGCCGCGTGTGTCTCCTTTGCTCATCAGCCGCCGACCGGGCACCGGCCTGCCGCAGAGGCCGGGGGCCCACTGCGGCGCTGACCAGCGAAAACACCCGCTGGCCACGCCTGGTCCCGCCGCGCTTCCGGCCGAGTTCTACCCCGGCTGGATAGGGTGCGCGGTGGTTTCCGGTACAGCTCCCCGACAAAGCTGTCTCGGCGACGATCCCGTGTCGCCGTCTTGGCGACGGCTACCGCCACGAGATCTCGGACAGGCTACGAAACCGCTGCCACCACGTCCACCACGGCACCGGGGGAAACGGCTCCCGCTGCGCCGAAACACCCCCGGACCAGCGCCGAAGGGTGACCTGTGACGGGCCTTACCTTCTGGGCATCTGCCGGCCACCGACCGTTCATCGAGCCGGATCGACCATTCGCCGCCACTAACGAAAAGGGCGTGTCGCGACGGCGTGTCGGAGGGGTTCAGGCGGGGTTCAGGCGGGCCGCGCCTCGCCCGGATCCATCCGCAGCCGCGGCATCATGCCCCCTTCGGCGAGCGCGTCGAGGGCGCGGCGCTCATCCGCGTCCCATTCGACGGCGGGCGGGGCGCCCAGCAGCACGCTGACCACGCAGTCACCGCAGGCTAGACCGCGGACCACACACCGATCGCAGTCGACGATCATCGTCTCGATCTCCTCGATGCCGACGTCGACGGCACCGACCGGGAGGTTCTCCATGCGTCACTCCTCACACTGGTTTGCCTACGGAACGCACGTTAGGCCCACCCACCGACAGTTTCCGCCGGTCAGCGGCCGGGCCCGCGCAATCGGCGGGAAACCGGCCCGGCGAGCCTCGGCACGACACGCCGTCGAAGACGGGCGATACTCGCCGGGTGACTGAGCTGACGATGCGCTTCCTGGGGCACTCGACAGTGCGGCTCGAGCTCGGCGGCCGGGTGGTGCTGACCGATCCGGTGCTCACCGCGCGCGTCGGGCCGCTGAGCAGGGTCGTCGCCCCTCCCGCGGCGCAGGCCTGGCGCGACGCCGACCTCGTGCTCGTCTCCCATCTGCACGGGGACCACCTGCACCTGCCGTCGCTGCGGCTGCTGCCCTCGGCGACCGTGCTCGTGCCGCGCGGCGCGGGCGCCTGGCTGCGGAAACAGGGCGTCACCCTGGTCGAGGAGATCGCTCCCGGCGAGACCTACACCGATGGCGACCTGCGGGTCACCGCCACCAAGGCCACCCATTCGGGTCATCGCTGGGGCCCGCGACTCACCCACGGTCCGCAGGCCCCCGCGCTCGGCCACCTGCTCACCGCGAACGGCTCGAGCGTGTACGCCTCGGGCGACACGGACCTCTTCCCCGAGATGGCGGCGCTGGGGCCGCTCGACGCCGCGCTGCTGCCGGTCTGGGGCTGGGGACCGAACCTCGGGCCGGGCCACCTGACCCCGCGCCGCGCCGCCGACGCCGTCGGGTTGCTGCGCCCGCGCCTGGCCGTCCCGGTGCACTGGGGCACGCTGGCGCTGCCGGGGATCGCCCGCACGGCACGGATGCGACGGCTGCTGGTGGAGCCACCTCGCGAGTTCGCCGCCGCGGTGGCCGAGGCCGGGCACGACACCGAAGTCGTCATCGCGCCCCCGGGCGCGGAGATCCTCGTCCCCGCACCGAAGGATCCCTCGTGAGCTGGACAGACCCGGCGTCGCTCGGTTACCCCGCGTTGTTCGGCGGCGTCCTGCTCGGTTCGGTGATCCCGATCGTGCCCACCGGTGCCGTGGTCGGCGCGGGGGCCGCCATCGCGATGACCACCGGCGACCTGAACCTGCCGCTGGTGCTCCTGCTGTCCGCGCTGGGCGCGTTCATCGGCGACGTCATCACCTTCGCCGTTCCCCGGTTCGGCAGCGAAGCGGCACTCCGCTGGGTGACACGGCATCAGAAGGCCGAGTTGCTGGAAAAGACACGTGACCGCTTCGCCCGGCAAGGCTGGCAGCTCATCGTCATCGGCAGGCTCGTGCCCGCGGGCCGGATCCCGGTGCTGGTGGCCGCCGGCTCGCTCGGCTACCCGTGGCGGCGGCTGCTCCCGGCCGCGGCCGTGGCGTGCGTCGCCTGGGCGGCCGCCTACGCGGTGCTGGGCATCGTCAGTGGCGGCATCTTCGACTCACCACTGATCGCGACCCTGCTGGCCACCGTGCTCGTGCTGCTCGTCACGGTGGTGCTCAATCTGGTGAGCAGGGCCCGCAAGAAGACCGAGACCGGAGGCAGTCCTTGACCGAGACCCAGCCACGGGGCCGCCTGCTCACCGGCGGCCGCACGATCGCCCGCGCGCTGCTTGTCGGGGCCGCCGCGGCCGGCGCGCTGCGGCTGCTCGACATGCTGCTGCCCGGGTTCGAGGTGGCCAGCGGCTGGCAGGCGATCGCCTGCGCGCTGGCGCTGGGGCTGCTCACCGCCGTGCTGTGGCCGCTGGTGCTGCGGATCGCCTGGCCGGTGGCGTTCTTCACGTTCGGCGTCGGCGGGTTCCTGCTGCTCGGCGCGGCCGTGCTCGCGGTGTTCCGGACGATTCCCGGGGTGGTGGTCCGCGACTTCCGCACCGCGGTGATCGTGACGCTGGGCATGGCGGCGGTCGGCGCGGTGATCAGCAGCGTGCTCGCCGTCGACGAGGACGAGATCTTCTTCCGCCGGGCCGCCCGGCGGCGCAAGCGGCACGCCCCGGAAGGCGGCGTGGCCGACGACGCCCCCGGGGTCCTGTTCCTGCAGATCGACGGCCTCGGCTACGACACCGTCCGCCGCGCCGTGCGTGACGGTGACCTGCCGACGCTCGCCGCGTGGCTGCGGACGGACAGCCACAAACTCGTCCCGTGGCACACCGACTGGAGCTCACAGACCGGGGCGAGTGTCTGCGGGATCCTGCACGGGTCCAATCACGACATCCTCGGTTTCCGCTGGTACGAAAAGGATCGCGACCACGTGATGGCGTGCGCGCACCCGCAGGACGCCGCCGAGATCGAACGCAGGCACTCCGACGGGAAGGGCCTGCTGTCGGGCGACGGGGCCGGCCGGGGCAACCTGTTCAGCGGCGACGCCCCGCATGTCAGCCTCACCATGAGCTCGGTTCCCTTACTGGTGCCCAAAAAACTGCGCCGCGGCCGCCGGGGCGCGGATCGCGTCGGCGCCGGGTACTACGCCTATTTCGCGAACCCGGTCAACGCGCTGCGCACGCTCGGCGTCGCGCTGATCGACGTCGCCCGCGAACTGTTCTCGGCGGCCAAGCAGCGCCGCGCCGACGTCCGGCCGCGGATCAACCGGGGCGGGCTCTACCCGCTGGCGCGGCCCGGCACCACGGTGATCGCCCGCGACGTGGTGGTGTCCGCGATCCTCGGCGACATCCTCGCGGGCAGGCCGGTGGTCTACGCCGACTTCCTCGGCTACGACGAGGTCGCGCACCACTCCGGCATCGAACGGTTCGACACCCTCGCCGTGCTGCGCTCGATCGACCAGCAGATCGCCCGTCTGCACCGGGCCACCCGGCTCGGCCCCCGGCCGTACCACGTGGTCGTGCTGTCCGATCACGGCCAGACCCAGGGCTGGGCGTTCGCGGACCGGTTCGGCGAGCCGATCGAGACGCTCGTCGGGCGGCTGTGCGGCGGCTCGCCAGCGCCCGGTCCCGGGCGGCGGCGACAGGCGGAGAGCTGGCAGGTCAACGCCGGGCTCGCGGAGGCGGCGTCCGGCGGCGGCCTGATCGCGCGGCGGCTGCGCGGCCGGGTGGAGGACGCGGAGTGCGCCGAAGACCGTCCCCGCACGACTTCCGGCGCGCCCGGCAACGTCAGCCGCGTCGCACCGGGCGTGGTCGCCGTGGTGTCCGGCCACGTGGCGATGGTGTCATTCACCGACCACGAGGGACGCGTGGAGCTGGAGACGATCGAACGCGAGCACCCGGACCTGCTGCCCGCGCTGGTCGACCACCCCGGCGTGGGGTTCCTGCTGGTGCGCAGCGCCGAATTCGGCCCGGTGGTGCTCGGGCGCGACGGCCTGCGCCGCCTGGCGACCGGCGTGGTCGTCGGCGAGGACCCGCTGACCCACTACGGCCCGCACGCCGCCGGTCTGATCCGCCGGGTCGACACCTTCCCGCACTGCGCCGACATCATGATCAACAGCCGCTACGACCCCGAGTCCGACCAGTCCTCACCGTTCGAAACCCACGTCGGTTCGCACGGCGGGCTCGGCGGCCCGCAGGCACGGGGATTCCTGGCCTACCCCAGGGAATTCCCTTCCCCCGGCGAGCCGGTGGGCGCCGAGGAGCTGCACCGGATCTTCCGTGGCTGGCTGACCTTCCTCGGCCATCCGGAGCCAGGCGAAGGCGACACCGCGACCGCCGACGACGCCCCCGCGGAGCCCGCGCGAACGTAGAACTCGCAGCCCTGAGGGTGGGACTCGCCGGGGCCTCGGCGAGTCCCACCCTCAGTAGCGCGAGTCCCCCAGTTCGGCCAGCTGTTTCAGGACCTTTCCACCGAGTCCCGCCCGGTGGCCAGCAACGGCAGCCGCACGTCCGGGGTGGGAATCCGGCCCTGCGCGTGCAGGACCCCTTTTGACCGCGCTCGCCAGGGAGCATCCGCGGCTGGAGCCGATGGTGTCGGAGGTCGGCCCGGCGGCCGTCGCCGACGCGCAGCGGGCGGGCGAACTGGACGTCGCGCTGGTCCACGAGTACCACTTCGTGCCGTTCCTCGCCGAACCCGGGCTGATCACCGAACCGCTGTGCAGCGAATCCCTTTACCTCGCAACGGCTTCACCGGCCCCGGACGCCGCCGGTGCGCGGCTCGGCCACTGGGCGGAGGCGCCACCATGCTCGCGCTGGCCGCGGCGGGCCAGGGAGTCGCGCTGGTGCCGTACCTGGGCGCGGTGGATCCGCCCGCCGGAGTGCTGCTGACCCCCGACGGGGCTCTCGGCGCGGGCGCAAGACCGTGCCTCTGAAGGCCACCATGAGGGACCCTGACGCCCTCATGGTGGCCTTCAGGGACTTGCGAAGTCGGGGCCGGTGGCGCGGGCTTCGCGAGCGTGGACGCCCTAAGCCTCCCGAGCCTCGCGGTGGGCGGCGAGGAACGGACCGGGCTCGGCGATGACCCGGTGGACGACGCGGCCCGCCGCGCCCAGCGTCGCGGCGCTGGCGCCGAGCCGGGAACTGGTCACCGTGGGCACCGAACCCCGCAACCGGCCGAGCCGCTCGCGCAGGATCTGCTCGGCGGGCCCGGACAACCAGCCGAACAGCGGGGCGAAGATGCCGCCGAGCACGATCCGGTCGAGGTCCAGGAGATTCACCGCCGATGCCAGCGCCAGGCCGAGCGCGCGCCCGGCCTCGGCGCAGGCCAGCTCCGCGCGCTGGTCGCCGCCCTTGACGAGGGCGACCAGGTCGGCGATCGTCGCCGGACCGCCCGCGGCGGCGAGCAGCGCTTCCTGACCGGCGTAGGCCTCGAGGCAGCCGCGGCCGCCGCAGCGGCACGGGGGCCCGTCCGGCGAGACCACGACGTGGCCGAGTTCGCCGGCCAGCCCGTGCGCCCCGCGAAACAGCGCGCCGTCGAGCACCAATCCGGCGCCGATGCCGACTTCGCCTGAGACGTAGAGGAAATCCAGTTCGCCCGCGCCGAACCAGACCTCGCCGAGCGCGGCGAAGTTCGCCTCGTTGTCGAGCTCGACGGGGACCGGGAGGTCGAGCATCTCGCCGGGGCGGACGTCCTGCCAGCCGAGGTGGGGCGCGCTGAGCAGCAGCCCGTCCCCGACCGGGCCGGACACGGCGAGCCCGGCCCCTGCCAGGGTGAACCCGAGCCGGTCGGCCTCGTCGAGCGCCTCGGCGGCCAGCACCTGCAGCTCGGCGAGGACCTCGTCCGGGGCGGACCCGCGGTTGTCCCTGGCGAGGCGCAGGGTCAGCCGGACCTCGCCGGCGAGGTCGAGCAGGCACACCGCGAGATAGCCGACGTTGATCTCCAGCCCGAGCGAGGCGACCCGGTTCCCGCTGAGCACCACCTCGACCCCGGGACGGCCGCGTTCCCCGGCGCGCGTGAGGCCGGACTCGGCCAGGATGCCCGCGTCGACGAGGTCGCCGACCAGCTTGGACACCGTGCTCTTGGTCAGCCCGGTGCGCTCGGCGACCGCGGCCCTGGTCAGTGGCCCGCCGCGGCTGACCTCGCCGAGCACGACCTCGAGATTGCGCGCGCGCATCGAATCGTGCCGCACCGCCTGAGTCATCGCAGTCCTCCTGCCCGGAACTCTAGTGGCCACTTGACGGGCGTGCCCGTCCCGTCGCATATTTAGTCCACAACGTGGACTAAATAGAGAGGATCCGTCATGGACGCCTACACGCCCGCCCCGGAAGACCGCTTCACCTTCGGCCTCTGGACCGTCGGCTGGCCGGCGAGCGACCCCTTCGGGAGCGCGACCCGGCCGCCGCTCGACCCGGTCGAGAGCGTCCACCGGCTCGCGGAACTGGGCGCGTACGGCGTCACCTTCCACGACGACGACCTGCTCGCCACCGAACCCGACCGGGACATCGCGATCCGGCGGTTCAAGGACGCGCTGGCCGCGACCGGGCTCAAGGTGCCGATGGCCACCACGAACCTGTTCACCCATCCGGTGTTCAAGGACGGCGGGCTGACCAGCAACGACCGCGACATCCGCCGCCACGCGCTGCGCAAGGTCCGTCGCAACATCGACCTCGCGGCCGAACTCGGCGCGAGCACGTATGTCATCTGGGGTGGCCGCGAGGGCGCCGAGTCGGACGCGGCGAAAGACGTCCACGCGGCGCTTTCCCGCTACAAGGAGGGACTCGACCTCCTCGCGGAGTACGTCGTCTCCCAGGGATACGGGCTGCGGTTCGCACTGGAGCCCAAGCCGAACGAGCCGCGCGGGGACATCCTGCTGCCGACGATCGGGCACGCGCTCGCGTTCATCGGCGAACTGGCGCGCCCGGAACTGTTCGGGGTGAACCCGGAGGTCGGGCACGAGCAGATGGCCGGGCTCAACTTCGTGCACGGCGTCGCACAGGCGCTGTGGCAGGGCAAGCTGTTCCACATCGACCTCAACGGCCAGCACGGCCCGAAGTACGACCAGGACCTGATCTTCGGCCACGGCGACCTGTCGAGCGCGTTCTTCCTGGTGGACCTGCTGGAGCACGGCGGCTACGACGGCCCGCGCCACTTCGACTACAAGCCGCTGCGCACCGAGGACACCGGCGACGTCTGGGTCTCGGCCGCCGCGAACATGCGGACGTACCTGATCCTGAAGGAGAAGGCGAAGGCGTTCCGCGCGGATCCGGAGGTGACCGAAGCGCTCGCGGCCTCCCGCGTGCCCGAACTCGCGACGCCCACCCTGTCCCCCGGTGAAACCCTGGATGACCTGGCCGAAGACGAGTTCGACGAGACCGCCGCGGGCCACCGCGGCTACCACTTCACCCGCCTCAACCAGCTCGCCCTGGAGCACCTTCTCGGCACTCGCTGACCGGGTCGCGGGTCAGCCGGTGAACTCCCAGTGCCAGGGCTCCTCGCGGCCGCCGCCCGCCCGCGCCCAGCCGGGATGCGCCCAGCCGAAGGCCCGGGAGTGCGCCGTCAGCCAGGCATACTGCGGTGAGGAGTACGACTCGGGCCCGCCACAGAGATCGACGGCCAGCCCCCAGCCGTGGTTGCTCGTGCCCGGCACGGCGGCCAGCGAGGGCTTGCGCCGGTAGAGGTCCACCTGCGCGGGGAACGTCCGGTAGGAGTCCGTGACGCAGATCGGGGCGCCGAACACCCCCGCGTAACTCCGGGAAAGCTCGCCGAACGCCTGCGCGGCATCGCAGCGCAGGACGTGCGAACCCACCCCGATCGGGCACAGCGCGGCACCCGGGATCAGGCCGTTGGGGAACCCGCCCCAGGCACCGGCGGCCTGATCCGACCCGGCGGTACGCGGCGGGGTCTCGACCCCGCCGCACCGCCAGGTCAGCTGACCGCCCGCCCGCTGGGGCACCGCCTCGGCGGGCCGGGCGCCGAGCGAAGGCCGCGAAACGCCGAGCACGGTGTCCCCGGCGGGAAGATCGGCCACCACGACACCCGCTGAGCGCGCGTCGGCGGCGAGCATGGTCCGGCCGTCGAGCACGACGCCGACGGACTGGACGCCGTACTTCGCGGGCCCCAGGAACACCAGGTCGCCCGGCTGGACGTCGGCGACCGGCACCGGCCGTCCGACGGCGAACTGGTCGGCCGTCGCGCCGGGCTGCGGAAGCCCGGCCCCGCTGTAGACCGAGCGCACGAGCCCGTCGCAGGAATACGCCGCCGGGCCCTCGCCGCCGCCGCGCGGCACGTACGGCTTACCCAGCGCGGCGATGGCCGTGGTCACGGCCTTGATGGTCTCGGCGGGCAGCACCAGCTGCTCCGAACCGCTCTTGCCCGAACGGGCGACCCCGGCCTGCGCGCGGCCGTCCTGACCGGGCAGTGGCGTGAGCCCGGCGGGCAGCCGCGCCGGGTCGCGCAGCGCGGCGGCGGACGGCGGGGTGATCCCGGCGGCCGCCAGCCGATCGGTGTAGGCCTTCCAGTTCACCGTCGTCTCGTCGTTGCGCTTCTTCTGCGCCTGCCGCAGGGCCAGCACGGCGGAGTTCGCCGCGTCGATCGGGCCGCGCAGTTCCGAGGACACGGCGTCGGCCCGGTTGGCGGCGTCGGCGTTGCTGCGGTCGAGCTCGCTCTTGGTCCCGGCGGCGGTCCGTTCCACCCCGGCGGCGGCCTGCTCGGCGTCGACGGCCTTGCGCCGCCGTTCCAGCGCCCCGCCGAGCCGGGAGTCCTGCTCGGCACGCACGTTCGACACCATCTCGGCGCCGTCGAGCAGGTCACGCTGGCTCGGGGTCGCGAACAGCAGCCGCAGGGTGTCCGGCCTGCCCATGGCGGTGAACGCCGAGAGCGTGAGCTTGTCGACCTCCTGCTGCTGCGCCTCGACCTCGGCCTCGGCCGCCGTCCGCTCGGCGGCGGCACGCTGCAGCCGGGCGGTGGCGGTGTTCAGCCCGTCCTGGGCGACCTGTACCCGCCCGGCGAGGTCCCCGAGCTGCTGCTGGACGTCGGCGGCGGTGCGCTGCAGGTCCGCGACCTTCGGATCGGCGAACGCGTCACCCGGCCGGGGATCCGGCACCCCGGCGCCGGGCGCGACCCCGGCCTCCACCCGCAGGTCGCCGGGATCGGCGGGTGGCGGAGGCTGCGCATCGGCGAACGGGGTGCTCCAGAGAGCGCCCACCACGAGCAACGGCAGCACAGCGGCACGTATCCGCGAATCCAAGGCACTCCTGACAACGAGAAACCCAGCCGGTCACCCAGCACAACGGGACAAACCGGATCAGGTCACGCACCCGTTCGGGTGTACACATTGCGACTTCGCATCGCCGCCACCCGAGCGCCGCCCACCCCGTGGTCCCTGAAGGCCACCATCACAGCGTCTAACGCCGTCATGGTGGCCTTCAGGGGCAACCCGGGCATGGACGCTGAATGCGGCTAGACGCGGCTGAGCCTGCTCACCAGCACGGCGGACGGCACGGGGTAGGCGCCCCGGCGCCGGACCGAGTCCGCCACCGCGCGGTCGGTGGTCGCCACCACCATCGGCCGCCCCGGCGGCTCGGCCGCCACGAGCGAGCGGATGACGTCGTCGGCGAGCACGCCGCGATCGGAGAACAGCACGCGCACGCCCCGGGGCACCGCCGCCGGGACCGACAGCACACCGGCGCCGTCGAAGACCACGGTGACCTCCGCGGCCGTCCGCGCGGCGAGCGCGGAGAGCTGGTGGATCAGCCTGTCCCGCTGGTCGGCCAGCGCCAGCTCGGGATAGCCGGTCTTGGTCACGTTGTAGCCGTCCACGATCAGGTGCACGTTCGGCAGCGAAAGGTGCCTGTCCAGCGCGCCGACGTCCTGGATGCGCCCACCGGCGCCGAGGCCGGAGGTCGCGCCGCGGACGTGGTCGGCCGGGCGGCTGGACCCACCGGCGCCACCACCGAGGGTCAGCTCCCGGCGCAGGCCGTTGACCGCGCCGTCGATCGTGTCGATGAGCAGCGCCAGCCGGACCTCGTCGGCCTGGCGCGCCTCGCGCGCGGACTGCCGCGCCATCTCGGCGTCGGCCACGGCGCGTTCGGCCCTGGCCCGTTCACCGGCCACCCGCTGGCGCTCGCGCTCCAGCTTCGCCGTGAGCACGCCGAGCTCGCCCGCCTGGATCGCGCCACCCCGCTCGACCTCGCCCTTGGCCAGCTCGGCGACGTCCTTCGCCTGCCGCAGCAGGACGCCCTGTTCGCGCAGCCTCCGCCGCAGCTTGTCGAGCTCCGCCTCACGCTCGCCGCGCACGTTCTCCACCGCTTCGCGGGCGGAAGTCAGCTCGCCGCGCAGATGCTCCAGCTCGGCCTCGAGACGCTGGTTCCTGGCCAGGGCGGCGTCGCGCTCGGCACGCAGCACCGTCTCCTCGGCGTTCTTCGCCACCAGCCGGACGCGCGTGCCTGCGGTCGCCTCGCCGAGCAGGACCGCGGCAGCGGCGCCGACGACCGAATCGGCCGCGTTGGGATCCAGCGCGTCCTTGCGGTGCTCACGCAGCCATTCGATGACCGCCGTGCGGAACTGGGAGGACTCGCCGAGCGCGGCCAGCAGGGCCGTCCCGCCGAGTTTGGCGCGCTTGGCCGGGGCGAACTTGGCGACCGGGCGCAGCTGGCGCGGCACGTCGGCGGTGGGCAGCTTGGCCACCGCGGCGGCGGCGAGCTCGGCGATCCGCTCGCGGACGGCTTCGGGCAGCACCGTCCAGGACGACGGCGGCACCGGCTCGGTTTCCTCGGGTTCGCCTGCCCGCGGCGGTATGCCCGAGAGGCCGCCGGTGGCGTCCCCTGGCAGATCCGGCGCTGCGGGCTGCGGGTGCATGGCACCAGGGTAGGCCCCGTCACCCGAACGCGCGCCGGATGGGACACGCTGGACAACGCCGGAGATTGTCGGTGGGCCCGTCTAGGGTGCCCGACATGGATACGGGACGGCGGGCGGCGCAAGCACAGCTCGCGTTCGACGAACTGGGCACTCCCTTGCGGGACACCACTTTCGTCGTCTTCGACCTCGAAACGACAGGCACGCGGGCAGGCCCGGACGCGATCACCGAGATCGGCGCGGTGAAGGTCAGGTCGGGCCGGGTGCTGGGTGAGTTCGGCACGTTCGTCAACCCCGGGATGCCGATTCCGCCGCAGATCGTCGCGCTGACGGGCATCACCGGCGCGATGGTCTACGACGCGCCGCGCATCGAGCGCGTGCTGCCCGCGTTCCTGGAGTTCATCGCGGGCACGGTGCTCGTCGCGCACAACTCGGGCTTCGACACCGGGTTCATGCGCGCGGCCTGCGAGGCGCACGGGTACGTCTGGCCGAAGCTGGCCGTGGTGTGCACGGTCAAACTCGCCAGGCGCGTCATCCCGCGAGAGGAGACGCCGAGCTACAAGCTGTCCGCGCTCGCCCACCTGTTCAACGCCCGCACCACCCCCAACCACCGCGCGCTCGACGACGCCAAGGCCACCGTCGACGTGCTGCACGCGCTGCTGGAGCGGGTCGGCAACCTAGGCGTCCACACCCTGGAGGAGTTGCTCGACTACCTCCCCGAGGTGACCCCGGCCCAGCGCCGCAAGCGCGGGATGGCGGCGCACCTGCCGCCGGTCCCCGGGGTGTACCTGTTTCGCGGGCCCAGCGAGGAGGTGCTCTACGTCGGCACGTCGCGCAACCTGCGCCGCCGGGTGCGCCAGTACTTCACCGGCTCGGAAAGCCGCGGGCGCATCCGAGAGATGGTGGGGCTCGCCGAGCGGGTCGACGGGATCGAGTGCGCCCATTCGCTCGAGGCGGAGATCCGCGAGCTGCGGCTGCTGGCCGCCCACCGGCCCGCGTACAACCGGCGCTCGAAGAACCCCCGCAACGCTTGGTGGGTGGCGCTGACCGAGGAGGCGTTCCCCAGACTCTCGGTAGTCCGGGTGCCCCGAGACGGCATGCTGGGCCCGTTCCGCTCCCAGGGCGACGCGCGCACCGCGGCCGAAACCCTGGCCGGGGCGACCGGCCTGCGGACGTGCACCCAGCGGATCTCGCCGGTCTCGCCCACGGGCGCCCCCTGCGTACTCGCCGAGCTGGGCCGCTGCGGCGCGCCCTGCGCGGGCCGTCAGAGCGTCGCCGAGTACTCCCCGGGGGTCGAGGCGGTCGCCGAGCTGATCGCCGGGCGGGGCGGGCGGCCGCTCCGGGAAGCCGCGGAGCAGCTCCGCCGCCTGGCCGACGCCGAGCACTTCGAGCAGGCGGCCCGCCACCGTGACGACCTCGCCGTGCTGGTGAGGGCGGTCGGCCGGGCGCACAAGCAGTCGTCGCTGGCGGCGATCCCCGAGCTCATCGCCGCGGGTCCGGACGGCAACGGCGGCTGGGAGTTCGCGGTGATCCGCCACGGCAGGCTCGCCTCGGCCGGGGTAGCCCGGCGGGGCGTGTCCCCGATGCCGGTGGTCGAGCTCCTGGTCGCCTCGGCGGAGACGGTGCTCCCCGGCCCCGGCCCGCTCTACGGCGGCGCCGGCGAGGAGATCGGCATCCTGCTGCGCTGGCTGGCCCGCCCCGGCGTCAGGCTGGTCCGCACCACCCACCCCTGGGCGGAACCGGCCACGATCGCGGGCGGCTGGCACACCTGGCTCAACCAGGTGGCCACCGCCACCTCACTCGAGCACGCGGCAGTCTGAGCCCACTACGATCAGGGAACCCGAGCCAACCACAGGAGGAACCTTGATCACCGCGATCGTGCTGATCCATGTCGAGGCCGACGCCATTCCGGAGGCCGCGCAGGCGATCGCGGACATCGAGGGCGTCAACGAGGTCTACTCCTGTGCGGGCGACGTCGACCTGATCGCGTCGGTGCGGGTCGCCGCCCACGAGGATCTCGCCGACCTGATCCCGGCGAAGATCGGCAAGGTGGCCGGGGTGCGCGAGACCGTCACCCACATCGCGTTCCGCTCGTACTCGAAAGCCGACAACGACTCGGCGTTCGACATCGGCGTCGAAGGCGACTGAGCCCCCGCCGCCACGATCCCTAGATGCCTCTGAAGGCCACCATGAGGGACTCTAACGCCCTCAAGGTGGCCTTCAGAGGCCATTAAGCGGGTGTAGCTCAGTGCTCCTTGGAGCCGGAGCCGCTGGTGATCTCCTTGGGCTCGGAGGCCGCGTCGGGGACACCGCCGAGGTCGCCGTGCCCGTTGCTGTGACCGTTCCCGTTGGAGTGGCCGTTGCCCTGGGCCCGCTCGAGCGCGCGGGTCTCCTCCGGCGGGTCGGGCGTCCAGGTCGAACCGGACATCGCGTGCCCGGCGGAGCCCAGCTTGTTCATCTTCTTGGGCACGGTGGCGCCCTGGTACGCCAGCGGGATCGCGTGACCGTGGTTGTCGACCGGGCCCAGCGGCTGGTGGAGTTCGATGAACTCGCCGTTCGGCAGGCGCTTGATGATGCCCGTCTCGACGCCGTGTTCCAGCACCTCGCGGTCCCCACGCTGCAGGCCGAGGCAAAGCCGGTAGGTGAGGTAGTACGCGATCGGCGGCACGATCAGCACGCCGATGCGGCCGGCCCAGGTCGTCGCGTTGAGCGAGATGTCGAACTGCTCGGCGATGATGTCGTTGAAGCCGGACAGCTCGATGACCATGAAGAAGCCGAGCGCCATCGCACCCAGTGCGGTCCGCACCGGTACGTCGCGCGGGCGCTGCAGCAGGTTGTGGTGCGCGGTGTCCTTCGACAGTTTCCGCTCGAGCCACGGATACATCAGCAGCAGCCCGATCAGCACGGGCATCCCGACCGCACCGGGGAAGAAGACCGCCGGGACCGTGTAGTTGCCGAGGTAGAGCTCCCACGCGGGCCAGATCCGCAGCAGCCCGTCCGCCCAGGCCATGTAGAAGTCGGGCTGGGACCCGGCGGACACCTGCGACGGGTTGTACGGGCCGATGTTCCAGATCGGGTTGATCTGGAACAACCCCGACATCAGTGCGATGACACCCATCGTCAGCGCGAAGAA